>DATDCY010000041.1 GCA_036524115.1 bacterium
TCATGGGCATCGTCAACGTCACCCCCGACTCCTTCTCCGACGGCGGCGCCTTCTTCGACGCCGGTGTGGCGGTGGAGCACGGGCTGCGCCTGGCGTCCGAGGGCGCGGACATCCTCGACGTCGGCGGCGAGTCCACGCGCCCCGGCGCCGCGCCGGTGCCCGTCGAGGAGGAGCTGCGGCGGGTCGTGCCGGTGGTCCGCGGGCTGGCCGCGCGCTGCCGGCTGCCGATCAGCGTCGACACGACCAAGGCCGCGGTGGCGCGCGCGGCGCTGGAGGCCGGCGCCGCGATCGTGAACGACGTCTCGGCGCTGCGCTTCGACCCCGAGCTGGGACGGGTCGCCGCCGCCGCGGGCGCCGCCGTCGTGCTGATGCACATGCAGGGGGAGCCGCGGACGATGCAGCAGGCGCCGCACTACGACGATCTGCTGGGCGAGGTTCGCGCCGGGCTGGCGGCCGCGCTTGCCCGCGCCGAAGCCGCCGGCGTCGACCCGGCGCGCACGCTGGTCGACCCGGGGATCGGCTTCGGCAAGACCCTCGAGCACAACCTCGAGCTGCTCCGGCGGCTCGGCGAGCTGGCCGGGCTCGGGCGCCCGCTCCTCGTCGGGCCCTCGCGCAAGGCCTTCATCGGGAAGATCACCGGCTTGCCGCCGGGCGAGCGCGTCGAGGGGACGATCGCCGCCTGCTGCCTCGCCGCGGCCAACGGCGCGCACGTCGTCCGCGTGCACGACGTGGCGGCGGCGCGCCGCGCGCTCGCGGTCGCCGACGCGGTCCTCGCGGGGGGGCGCGCGTGAGCCTCACCCTCTTCGCCGAGCCGCTGCCGCCGTTGCGCTGGCAGGACGGCCTCGACATCCTGATCATGGCCTTCGTCTTCTACAACCTCATCGTGCTGCTGCGCGGCACGCGCACGATCCGCATGCTCGTCGGGCTCGCGCTGCTGCTGGCGGTCTCCTTCGCGGCCAACCGGATCGGCCTGCACGCCGTGAGCTGGGTCCTCCAGAACCTGCTCGGCGCGCTGGTGCTCGCGGTGATCGTCCTGTTCCAGCCCGAGCTGCGCCGCGGCCTCGCGAACATGGGCCGGGCGCCGCTGCTGCGCTTCCTCGACCCGATCAAGGAGGAGCGCGTGCTCCAGGAGTGCGTGCGCGGGACGCAGGCGCTGGCGGCCAAGCGCATCGGCGCGCTCATCGCCCTGCAGCGCGAGACCGACCTGCGCGCCTACGTCGACGGCGGGGTCGGCTTCGACGCCCGGGTCTCGCGCGAGCTGCTCTTCTCGATCTTCCTGCCGGCCTCGCCCGTGCACGACGGCGCGGTGCTCATCCAGGGCAACCGCCTCAGCCAGGCGGGGTGCTTCCTGCCGCTGTCGCAGAACCCGAACCTGCCGAAGGAGCTGGGGACGCGCCACCGCGCCGCGCTCGGGCTGGCCGAGGAGACCGACGCGGCCGTCATCGTCGTGTCGGAGGAGACCGGGGCGATCTCGCTGGCGTTCGGCGGCGAGCTCAGGCGGGGCCTGGACGCGCCGGCGCTGCAGCGCGAGCTCGAGCGCATCTTCCAGACCAGCCGCCCGGAGGGGACGTGATGAAGCCCGCGCTGCGCCGCTTCGCCGGCCGCCTGCCGCTGATGGCCGCCTCGCTCGTCCTGGCGACGGCGTTCTGGTTCTACGTCAACGCGCGCGAGCAGGTGGAGGTCGGCCACCTGGTGCCCCTGGTCTTCGAGCGGTTCCCGGCCCGCCTCGTGCTGGACGGCGCGCCGCTCGAGGCGGTCTACGTGCGCCTGCGCGGCGGCCGCTCGGTCATGGACGCCCTCGACCCGCAGCAGCTGCGGGTGCGCGTCGACCTGGCGTCGGCGCGGGCGGGGAACAACGTCGTGCCGCTGGCCGCGCCGCTCGTGGTCGTGCCGCGCGGGGTGACCGTGGTCGGCATCTCGCCGCCGGCCGTCAACCTCAGGTTCATCGCCCGGCCGCGGACCGGGGAGGAGGGGACCAGATGACGCGATCGCTCTTTGGCACCGACGGCGTGCGCGGGCGCGCCAACGTCGCCCCGATGACGTCGGAGACCGCGCTGCGCCTCGGGCGCGCGTGCGCCCACGTCTTCCGCGACGGGGGGCGCCGCCACCGGGTGCTCATCGGCAAGGACACGCGGCTCTCCGGGTACATGCTCGAGAGCGCGCTGACCTCCGGGGTCTGCTCGATGGGCGTCGACGTGGTGCTCGTCGGGCCGCTGCCGACGCCCGGGATCGCCTTCATGACCCGCAGCCTGCGCGCCGACGCCGGCGTCGTGATCTCCGCCTCGCACAACCCCTACGAGGACAACGGGATCAAGTTCTTCTCGCGCGACGGCTACAAGCTCCCCGACGCCCTCGAGGCCGAGATCGAGGACCTCGTCGCCTCCGGGCGGATCGATCATGTGCGCCCGACGGCCGACGCGATCGGCAAGGCCTTCCGCGCGGACGACGCGGTGGGGCGCTACGTCGAGTTCGCGAAGAGCACCTTCCCGCGCGAGCTGACGCTCTCGGGTCTGCGCGTGGTCGTCGACTGCGCCAACGGCGCGGCCTACAAGGTCTCGCCGGAGGTGCTGCGCGAGCTGGGCGCCGAGGTGGTCGTGCTCAATGCCCAGCCGGACGGCCGCAACATCAACCTCGGCTGCGGCTCCGTGCACCCCGAGGTGGTCTGCGCCGCGGTGCGGCGGGAGAAGGCGCACGTCGGGCTGACCCACGACGGCGACGCCGACCGCGTGCTCTTCTCGGACGAGCGCGGCCGGCTCGTCGACGGCGACCAGACGCTGGCGGTCTGCGCGCTGGACCTGCAGGCGCGCGGGCTGCTCGCCGGCGGCACGGTCGTCGGGACGGTCATGAGCAACTACGGCCTGGAGCTGGCGCTGCGCAAGGCCGGGATCGCGCTCGAGCGCACGCCGGTCGGCGACCGCCACGTCTTCGAGACGATGCAGCGGCTCGGCGCGGTGCTCGGCGGCGAGCAGTCCGGCCACATCATCTTCTCGGGGCACCAGACCACCGGCGACGGCATCGTCACCGCGCTCCAGGTGCTCGCGGTGCTGCAGCGCACCGGCCGGACGCTCTCGTCGCTGGCGGCCGCGATGCCGCGGCTGCCGCAGGTGCTGATCAACGTGCCGACGCAGCGGCGGGTCGCGGTCGAGTCGGTGCCCGCGCTGCGCGACGCCGTCGCGCGGGCCGAGGCCTCGCTGGCGGGGCGCGGCCGGGTGCTCGTGCGCGCCTCGGGCACCGAGCCGAAGATGCGGGTCATGGTCGAGGGACGCCAGCGGCGCGAGGCCGAGGGCGTCGCCCGCGCGCTGGCGCGGGTCGTGCAGAAGACGGTCGGGGAGAAGTCCCCGCAGGGGTCCGCCGACAGGGGCGGGAAGACCACCGGGAGGAAGCGTTGATGCGGAGGATCCGTCTGGGCGTGAACATCGACCACGTGGCCACGCTGCGGCAGGCGCGGCGCGGCCGGGAGCCCGAGCCGGTGGCGGCGGCGGCCCTCGCCGAGCTCGGCGGGGCGGACCAGATCACCGTGCACCTGCGGGAGGACCGCCGCCACATCCAGGACCGCGACCTCGAGCTGCTGCGGCGCACGGTGGCCACCGGGATCGACATGGAGATGGCCGCGGTGCCGGAGATGGTCCGCATCGCCCGGCGTGTACGCCCCGAGCTGGCGACGCTCGTCCCGGAGAAGCGCCAGGAGATCACGACCGAGGGCGGCCTCGACGTCGCGGGCCAGGCGCGCCCGCTGGGAAAGGCGGTGGCCGCGCTGCAGCGCGCGGGGATTCGCGTGAGCCTCTTCGTCGACCCGGCGCCGGGGCAGGTGCTCGCCAGCCGCGCCACGGGCGCCGACGCGATCGAGCTGAACACCGGGCAGTACGCGGAGGCGCGCACGCGGCGGGCCGCCGCTGCCGAGCTGGAGAAGCTGCGGGCGGCGGCGTCGCTCGCGGCCGAGCAAGGGCTGGCGGTCTTCGCCGGGCACGGGCTCAACTACCACAACATCCTGCCGGTGCGGGCGATCCCCGAGCTCGAGGAAGTCAACATCGGCCACAGCATCGTCTCGCGGGCGCTCTTCACGGGGCTCGAGCAGGCGGTGCGCGACATGGTGGCGCTCTTGCGGGGACGGAATTGAGTCCTGTCCCGGCACGGTAACGGCTACGCAAAGGGGACAGAATTCACGCTGTCCCCGGACGAAGGGGGTTGCCAATGCACGCGAACAACGACGGCGGGACGACGGGCTACCGGGAGGGAAAGATCCCCGAGGCGACGGTCCAGCGGCTCTCGATCTACCTGCGCTACGTGACGCAGCTGCACCGCGACGGCGTCAAGGTGGTCTCCTCGTACGCGCTCTCCAAGGGCTGCGGCGTCAAGGCCGCCCAGGTGCGCAAGGATTTCGCCTACTTCGGCGAGCTGGGGGTGCGCGGCGTCGGCTACTACGTGCACGACCTGTGCACGGACCTGCAGAAGATCCTCGGCCTCGAGCAGGTCTGGGAGGTCGCGCTCGTCGGCGCCGGGCACCTGGGCTCGGCGCTCATCGCCTATCGCGGCTTCGAGGAGTACGGCTTCACGATCTCGGCGGTCTTCGACCGCTACCCCGACGCCATCCCCGAGTCGCTGCGCTCGCTGCACCCGGTCTACGGCATCGACGCGCTGCGGCAGGTCATCCGCGAGAAGAAGATCCGGATCGCGATCGTCGCGGTGCCCGCCCCGGCCGCCCAGGAGGTCGTGAACGAGCTGGCCGATGCCGGCGTCAAGGCGATCCTGAACTTCGCACCGGCGCGGCTGGAGACGCCGTCGGGCGTGAAGATCCGCAACGTCGACCTCGCGGTCGACCTTGGCGTGCTCTCCTTCTTCGTCACGGGAAAAAGATGATTGAAGCTATTTTTTAGCTCAGAAGATACAACTTATTGATATTGCAGAGCAATCAATATCAATAATCAGAAATAATCGAGCTTTCTTGAGCTTTGTCGCGATTCGCGGAGATTCTGCGAGCCGGAATCGCCGTTTTCTGCTGAAGTCTCTGCGGAATGAATTTCGACTGTCAACACAAGATATTGTGTCTCGGCGAACGCCTCCACAAGATGTGCGCATCCTTTGCCGTTCCTGGGTTGGGGGCTTTCACGCGTCAGGGGAGGTTACGGTTCGATGACTAAGGCGATCGGGACTGATGTTCGGGAGATGCCCAAACGGGTCTTCGAGGAGACGACCGACAGCGCGCTGTTCGTGCGCACCTCCGCGGACGGGATGGCGGACTTCTCCCGCGAGCGGATCGTCGAGGCGCTGGTCCGCGAGACCCTGCTCGACGCCGAGACCGCGGAGACGATCGGCCGCGAGGTCGAGGAGCAGATCCGCGCCTTCGGCATCCGCACCCTCACCGCGCCGCTGATCCGCGAGCTCGTCGACGCCAGACTCCTCGAGCACGGGCTCGAGGGCGCCCGCAGGCTGCACACCCGCCTCGGCATGCCGCTCTACGACGTGGAGCAGCTGCTGGTGGCCCAGAACAAGGAGAACGCGAACATCCCCCACGGGCCGGAGGCGACCAACCTCACCCTCGCCGAGAACATCAAGAAGGAGTACGCGCTGCTGCGCGTCTTCTCGCCGGAGATCGCCGACGCGCACATGCGCGGCGAGCTGCACCTGCACGACCTGGGCTTCATCGACCGCCCCTACTGCTCGGGGCAGTCGCTGGAGTACGTCAAGAAGTTCGGCCTGAACTTCCCGCACGCGCTCTCGATCGCCAAGCCCGCGAAGCACCCCGAGGTGCTGCTCGCGCACATGGTGAAGTTCTCCGCGGCGCTCCAGAGCCACTTCGCCGGCGCCATCGGCTGGGACGCCGTGAACGTCTTCTTCTCGCCGTTCCTCGTCGGGCTCCCCGACCGCGACGTGCGCCAGCTGGCGCAGATCCTGATCTACGAGTACTCGCAGCAGGCGGTCGCGCGCGGCGGCCAGGCGATCTTCTCGGACATCAACCTCTACTGGGAGACCCCGAAGCACTTCGAGACGGTGCCGGCGATCGGCCCGGGCGGGGAGTACACCGGGAAGACCTACGCGGACTACCTCCCCGAGGCGCAGCGCTTCGTGCGGGCGCTCTTCGAGGTCTACCTCGAGGGCGACGGCGCCGGCCGGCCCTTCTTCTTCCCCAAGCCGCTGGTGCACATCACCGAGAAGCTCTTCCGCACGCCCGGCCACGAGGAGTTCCTCGACCTGATCTGCACCGTCGCCGCCGAGAAGGGCAACACCTACTTCGTCTTCGACCGGGGCGAGACCGCGAAGATCTCCGAGTGCTGCCGCCTCTCGTTCAAGCTCGAGCGCTCGGACCTGGAGGACGCGCGCGAGCCCTGGCGCATGCGCTACTCGGCGCTCCAGAACGTGACGCTGAACCTGCCGCGCGTCGCCTACGAGGCCGCCGGCGACACCGCGCGCCTGTTCGCGCGCCTGACCGAGCTGCTGGAGCTCGCGACGCAGGCGCACGTGGAGAAGCGGGCCTTCCTCGAGCGGCTGCTCGCGCTCGGCGACCGCGGCCCGCTCGCGCTGCTGACCATGGCGCCGGACGGCCAGCCGTACCTGCGGCTGCACCGTGCGACGCACCTCGTCGGCATGGTCGGCCTCAACGAGCTGGTGCAGGCGCACACGGGCGAGGAGATGCACGAGTCGGAGGCGGCGCTGCGCTTCGGGCTGCGCATCATCGCGCACCTGCAGCTGGAGGCCAAGCGCATCGGCGAGCGGCGGGGCATGCGCTTCGTTCTCGAGCAGACGCCGGCCGAGTCCACGGCGTACCGCTTCGCGCGGCTGGACCTGCGCCACCACCCGGGGCCGGCGGCGGCGCACGTCAAGGGCGACGCGGCGCGCGGCGAGGTCTACTACACCAACTCCACGTACCTCAACGTGCGCGCGCCGCTCAACCCGATCGAGCGCGTGCGTCGCGAGGGGCTCTTCCACCCGCTGATCGAGGCCGGCTCGCTGACGCACATCTGGCTCGGCGAGGCGCGGCCGTCCGCGGGGGCGCTGGCGGACTTCGTCGTCAAGACCTTCCGGCACACCCAGAACGACCAGATCGCGTTCTCGCCGGAGTTCACCAGCTGCAACGCCTGCCACCGCACCAGCCGCGGCCTGCAGCCGGCCTGCCCGTCGTGCGGCTCCGACGAGGTCGACGGCATCACGCGGATCACGGGGTACTTCACGCGCCTGTCCTCGTGGAACAAGGGCAAGCGCGGGGAGCTGACCGACCGCTACCGGTCGGCGGGGCACTACCAGGCCTAGTATTGAAACCTTAACGGGCAGGCTGATCAAAAGGGTCCAGATGCAAGGCGCGCGACGATCCGGCGACGACAGGTGTGAGGGGTGCGCCGCAGGCGTTCTCCCCCACTCGCTCCGCTCGCAGGGGTAAGGTGCGCACCGCCGCAGATGGGCCCTTTTCAGCGGCCTGCGGGAGGGGAGATGGAGCTGTTCACGAAGCCGGGCTGCGAGAAGTGCGACTGGGTCAAGGCGAACCTGCCGGCGGGCGTGGCGGTCACGACGCACGACATCCTCACCGCGGAGGGCCTCGCCGAGCTGGCCTTCCGCGAGCTGGTCGCCACGGCGGAGAAGCAGCTGCCCATCCTGCGGCTGCACGACGGGCGCGTCGTCACCGGCGCGATCCAGATCCGCAACGCCCTGGCAGCCGGCGCGTGAGCACCGACTTCGGGATCAAGGGCTTCCTCGAGACGTCCTTCCTCGACTGGCCGGGGCGCCTGGCCGCCGTCCTCTTCCTGGGCGGCTGCAACTTCCGCTGCCCCTTCTGCCACAACGCGGAGCTCGTGCTCGCGCCGCACCTCGTCCCCTCGATCGCCCTCGGGGACGTGCTCGAGCGCCTGCGGCCGCTGCGCGGCTGGGTCGACGGCGTGGTCGTCTCCGGCGGCGAGCCGACGCTCTCGCCGCACCTGCCCGAGCTGCTCGGGCGCCTGCGCTCGGCCGGCTTCGAGATCAAGCTCGACACCAATGGCAGCCGGCCGGAGGTCCTCGCGAAGCTCTTCGCGCGGGGGCTGGTCCAGGCCGTCGAGATGGACGTCAAGGCGCCGCTCGAGCCGGGGGCCTACACCCGGCTCGCGGGCGTGCCGGCGCGCGTCGAGCTGATTCGCGCGAGCCTCGACCTGGTCAGCCTCAGCGGGCTGCCGCACCGCTTCCGGACGACGTACGTCCCCGGCCTGCTCGACGCGGAGTCGATGGGCCGGCTGCGGCGCTCGCTCCCGGCGCAGTCGCCCTTCGCGGTGCAGGCGTTCGACCCGCGGCGGGTCCTCGACCCGGCGCTGAGCACCAGGGCGGCGCCGTCGCCGGCCGACCTGCGGGCGGCCGAGACGGCGGCGGGGGTCTTCGTCGCCTGATCCCCGCGGGGGACGCCGTGCTACAATCCGGCGGCCCATGGGACGCACCGGCAAGAAGCACGGGGTGCAGCGGCAGCGCGCCGAACTCCTGCTCCGGCAGGAACTGTACCTGCTCGTCCAGAAGGGCCGGTCGACGTTGCGACGGGGGCACCTGCGCGAGGCGCAGGAGTGCTTCGAGCGCGCGCTCGCCGTGGAGCCGTTCAACCGCGCCTCGCTCTCGGGCCTCGGCGAGCTGTGCGCGCGGCGCGGCGAGCACGCGGAGGCCTGCGAGTTCTTCGAGCGCGCCCTCGAGGCCGGCGAGCGGACCGAGCACCTGCTCTACGCCCTCGCCAACGCCTGCCGCGGCGCACAGCGGCGCGACAAGGCGTTCCGCTTCTACGAGCAGCTCGTCGAGCTCAACCCGAGCCACCTCCGCGCGCTGACGCGCCTGGGCGAGGCCTGCCTGGAGCGCAAGGACTTCCAGCGGGCCGGCGAGCTGTTCGCGCAGGCCCTGGCGCTGGACGCGCACAATCTGTACGCGCTGCGCGGCCTGGCCACGGCCACGCGCGGGCGGCGCGATTACCGCGGCGCCATTCCCCTCTACGAGCGGCTGCTGCGCCTGGAGCCGCAGGACCACCGCGTCGTGCTGCGGCTTGCCGAGGCCTACGCCCACGAGGGCGACGTCGAGAGCAGCCGGCGCGCCTACCGGCTCGCGCTCGAGATCGATCCGGGCAACCACTACGCCCTCGACGGATTAGCCAGGCTCGGGTAGCGCGGGCCGCTGGGGTGGGTCTTTTCCGCCCTGGCGGCGT
>DATDCY010000042.1 GCA_036524115.1 bacterium
CCACCGGCGCCCCGGCCGCGCGGCCGCGCTCCTGCTGGCCGGGGCGGCCCTGGCGCTGGCGCTGCCGCAGCGGGCCTCCGCGGCGCACGACGCCGGCGAGTCCTGCTACAACTGCCACACCCTCGACGAACGCGAGAGCGACCCCGGCACCAGCGCGATCAACCGGCTCACCCGCACCTTCCCCAACATCAAGCAGTACGACGGCCTGCCGCCGGGACAGGTCCCCCAGCACCTCGGGTGCACCTTCTGCCACAATGACAACGGCCACACCGACCGCATGAAGCCGGCGCTCTCGCACTTCAAGGGGCGGACCTCTTTTCACCCCGTCGGCTTCTCGTTCGCGGGCCGCGGCAGCGAGACCAACGGCGAGTACCTCAGCAGTTTCGGCTCGGCGAGCAGCGGCGAGCTCGACTGCGTGGACTGCCACGACCTCGTCGCCGCCGCCGACGGCCGCGACGACCCGGAGACCGAAGGCATCGACGAGGGCAGCGATGGCAACGCCGCGACCTCACGTGGGGGCCCGGCGGACAAGTACCCCGAACACGGCCCGCCGGCGGACCCGGCCAACAACCCGTTCATGGTCAAGAGCGTGACGGCCGCCGCCGAGTATGACGCGCTCTGCCGCACCTGCCACCGCAGCGACGCGCCGCAGGCGGTCAAGGGGGTGGACCTGCAGCTGCTGGCGCACGCGGACGGCGCCCCGGGGCGGCCGCTGCGCGAGAGGGACGGCACCGTGCTGCGCACCTCGGACCTCGACGGCGACGGCGTGCCGGACACGGCCGGGCTGGCGGTGACCGCGCAGTGCACGGCGTGCCACGACACGCACTACTCCTCCAACCGGCGGCTGTTCAACGATGGGCACGAGCGGCGCAAGACGGCCGAGGGGATGGTGGCGGACACGCCGGTCACGACCGGGGACTGCACGGGGCTCTGCCACTACGCGGGCGACTGGCGGAACCCCGGCGAGGGCGGCAGCTACGTCAAGTACGGCCACGGGATGGCGCAGAGCACGTACAAGTACAAGGGCGGCAGGCCCGACGCGCGGGGGACCGAGGTGACGATGGGCTACGCCTGCACGGCCTGCCACGTCGGGATCGACTCGGCGCAGAAGCCGCACGCCAACGACACCGCCGGGGGGACCGACCAGGCGCGGTACCTGCGGGCGTTCAACCTCAGCGGGACGATGCAGGCCTGGGACGTCGGCTCGGCCATGGGCAACCCGCTGGTGGGCATCTGTCTCTCCTGCCATCAGAGCTACGACGCGCACCGCACGGAGAGCCGCGGCGGCGTGGGCTGCCAGGACTGCCACGACGAGCACGCGGAGGGCGCGGGCGAGAACGTGATGATGATCCCCGAAACGACCAAGGTCCCCGGCTTCTACAGGCCGCCGCTCGCGCTGTTCGCCGCAAAGGCCGGGACGGAGACGGTCACCTACGACACGCTGAAGTGGGACACCGCGACCGCGCCCTACGAGGCGAACCAGGAGTCGCAGCTGGACTTCTTCCGCCCCTCGGACGGCAACGGCGTGTGCGATGTCCTGGAGTGCCACGGGAGCGCGGGGTACGCGCCGCTGGGGCGCTGGATCGCGGTGGCGTCCACCCCGCACACCGGCGGCGAGCAGCCGCCCGGGTCCGACTGCAGCGCCTGCCACCGGCACAACGGCGACGAGTACGGCGGCTGGCGCGCGCGTTCCACCTGCGACGAGTGCCATGTCGCCCAGAACCGCGGCCACGTCGGGACGGCCAAGAGCGCGGCGACGCACCGCGCGCACGCGCTCTCCCGCTACGTTGCCGGCTGCGGCGCCTGCCACGCGCACGACGGCACGACCCCGCGAGCGGGGACTGGCGCCCACGGCAACGGTGACGTGGAGTTCGGCGGGACGTTCATGACGAGCGGCTTCGACTACCGGGAGGCGTTCGACACCGAGCCGGGATGCGACACGGCCGAGAACGGCTGTCACAACAGCGCCGGCGGTCCCGGGCGCTGGGAGGCGAATGCCCTGGCCGCGTGCGCCGACTGCCATGCGGCGGCGCCGAAGCTGCTGGGCAAGTCGGCGCCCACCAGCGGGCTCCACGCGACCGCCGTCGTGACGCGCCACGACGGCGGCCTGCAGGAAGGCGGCTGCGTGAATTGCCACGACGCGGCCAGCCCCTCGAGCGCGCACAAGGACGGGACGCTCAACGCGGCTGCGGACGTCAAGTATTCATTTCACCCGAACGTGCTCGCCTACGACGGCGCCGCCGGGTGCCAGGCGGTGGAATCCTGCCACGGCGGCGGTGACGGCGGGACGTGGCGGCGGCGCTGGCTGGGCGTCGTCGACGCCCTCCCCGGCACGCCGGGCAACGACGCGCCGGGCCAGCCCGTGTGCCAGAACTGCCACGGCGATTTCGGCGGCTGGCGCTGGGACGACGCGGAGCCGACCACCACCAGCCACACCGATCCCTACAAGGGAAACGACGGCGACCGGATGGGCGAGCACGAGGGATGCCGGACCTGCCACGGGTGGGGGCACCCCTCCTACGACACCACCTGGGGGAAAGGCAGGCACGGCAACGGCTTCGTCGAGATGAACGGGCCTGACGCGAAGCACGGGACCGCTGCGGGGGCCGAGTACGACGACGGCACGGGGGGATGCATGCGGGCCTGCCACGACCCCGGGTTCGTCATGAACCCCGACAGCAACTGGCCCAACGCCTACGGAGATTACGGCTCCGGCCAGTGAGGGATCAGGGCCCTTCGCGCAGGAACGAGCGCAGGCGGTCCCAGCCGTCGGCGCTGAACCGGACGAACTCGATCCCCATGCCGACGGTCGCCTGGTTCCAGGCGACGCGCCCCAGTCCGACCAGAGCCGGCTCCTCGGCCTTGGGCGACGGGCGGAACCGGAACTTGATCTCGGTGCCCTGCGGCAGGGGCGTCACGGTGTCCACGAACATGCCGCCCTCGCTCAGGTCGGAGAGGCGGGACCGCAGCACCGGCGAATCGCTCTGGTAGTCGATCTCGACGACGACGGGGTGGCGCGGGAACCTGCGCCGTTCGCTTCCCTCGGCCATGCCGCCTGATAGCAGAAGCCCGGGCCGGCTGTCAAATCGCGGCGGTCACGGCCCGGCCGCGTCCTTCGGCGCGGGCGGCCCGCCCGCCCGGGGAGCCGGTTCGCCGGGCCCGCCCCGCCGGTGCTGCGTGAAGCGCACATACAGATACGCGCCGAGGGTGGCGACGAGCGAGAGCGCGGCGGCACCGACGGCGACCAGCGCCGCGACCTGGGCCGGCCCCACCTTCGCTCTCCCCGTCGCGGGCAACGCCGTCGGGCTCCCGTCGCCGCCCCCGCGCACGTCCGTCACACCTGCGACGTGCAGGCCGGGCAGCGCGTTGCCTTGACGGCGATCGGCGTGCAACAGAAGGGGCAATCCTTGGTCGCCGGCGCCGCCGCCGGTGCCGGGGCCTGGCGCTGCATGCGGTTCATCGCCCGGATCACGAGGAACATCGCGAAAGCCACGATCACGAAGCTGACGATGGCGTTGAAGAAGATTCCCGCGTTGAGCGTCACGGCCCCGGCGGCCTTCGCCTCGGCGAGCGAGGCGTAGGGCCCGGCGGCCTTCTCACCCGCCTTGAGGGTGACGAAGATGTTGGAGAAGTCCACGCCGCCGAGCAGCAGGCCGACCGGCGGCATGATCACGTCGGCGACGAGCGAGGAGACGATGCCGCCGAACGAGGCGCCGATCACGATGCCGACCGCCATGTCGACGACGTTCCCGCGCAGCGCGAATTCCTTGAAGTCCTTGAGCATGGCTCCCGCCTTTCGTGTTGGCCGTTCGCCCTGACCAGCGGTTGCACGTCCCCCGCATGGCCGGCGCCGGAAGCGCCGGCACCTGTACTATAGGCCCCGCTGGCCCGTGTCGGCAACATCCCGCGCGTCCTCGCCCTTGCCTTCGGCGCATCGCTTCGGTATGCTCGCGCATCTCAAGGCACGACATGGATGGTGAAAGAATGAGACGGGCCGCCGCCGCAGTCACCGCCGCGGCGCTCGTCTGTCTCGTCGCGGCGTGCGGCCGCACGAAGGCCCCGCAGGCGGTCTCCATGCTCTCCGAGAAGGACAAGAAGTACGTCGCCTCGACGCTCGCCGGCATGAAGTCCGAGGTGAAGGTCGTCGTCTTCTCGCGCGACGGCGGCGAGTGCAAGTACTGCGACGAGGTCGAGGGGCTGGTCGGCGACATCGCCGCGGCCGTGCCGCGCGTGAAAGTGGAGGTCCTCTCGCTGAAGACGGACGCCGCGCGCGCGCAGGCGCTGGGCATCGACAAGGTCCCCGGCATCGCGCTGCTGGGCGCGAAGGACTACAACCTGCGCTATTTCGGGCTCCCGAGCGGCTACGATTTCGTCCCGTTCGTCGAGACCATCCGCGCGGTGGGCAACGACGACCCGGGGATCTCGACCGAGTCGGTCGCGGCGCTCGCAAAGCTCAAGAAGCCGGTGCAGCTCTCCGTCTTCGTCACCCAGAGTTGACCCTACTGCCCCAAAGCGGCCCGGGTGGCCTACGGAATGGCGATGGCGAGCGATCTGGTGCGCGCCGAGGTGATCGACGCCGAGGAGTTCCCCGCACTCTCGCAGCGCCACAACATCGGCGGCGTCCCGAACACCTTGATCAACTACCGTCCGGGGTATGTCGGAGCGGCGCCGGAGAGCTTCGCAGTCGAGAAGGTGCTCAATGCGCCGTAGCGGGACGCCGGCAACGGCGCATCTGCGGCGTCACGCTCCGCCCGTCTCCCTGCGTTCCCGCCCCCGATAATTGACAGGCCCCTCCCCGGGGCCTACGTTCCTCTCGGGAGGCGAATCCCCATGGCGGTGCCCGTCCTCGAGGTCCGCGATCTGTCCGTCAGCGCCGGCGAGCGGCCCGTCCTGCACAATATTTCCCTGGGCATCCTTCCGGGCGAGGTTCACGTGCTGCTCGGCCCGAACGGCTGCGGCAAGACCACGCTCCTGATGGCGGTCATGGGGATGCCCGGGTACCGGGTCACGGGAGGCCGGGTGCTCCTTCAGGGCGAAGATATCACGGACGCCAGCGCGGACGCGCGCGCGCGCCGCGGCGTTGCGCTCTCGTTCCAGCGCCCGCCGGCCGTCCGCGGCGTCACGGCCCGAATGCTTCTCGGTCGGGTCCTCGAGCGCCGCGGGCTCGCCGCGGAGACGGCCGACGCGATCGCGGCCTCGCTCCGGAGCGAGGGGCTGCTCGACCGCGACCTCAACGTCGGCCTCTCCGGGGGCGAGGTCAAGCGCTCCGAGCTGATGCAGTTGCTCGCGCTCGACCCGGCGCTGGCGCTCTTCGACGAGCCGGAGTCCGGCGTCGACCTCGACAGCATCGCGCTCGTCGGCGACGGGATGCGCCGCCTGCTCGGCCGCGGCGACGCGGGGGGGGCGGGGAAGGCCGCGCTGATCGTCACGCACACCGGCCACATCCTGCGCGAGGTCCCGGCCGACCGGGGCCACGTCCTCGTGCGCGGCCGGATCGTCTGCCGCGGCGAGCCCGGCGTCCTCTTCGACGACGTGCGCTCGCACGGCTACGAGGGGTGCCTGCGCTGCCCGCGGTGCCTGGGGCTCGCCGCCGCGGGCGCGGCGGCGGGGC
>DATDCY010000043.1 GCA_036524115.1 bacterium
CCTGCCACCTGCGCATGCTGCCCGCGGCGGCGGTGCGCCGCGCCGTCCGCGTGGCCGGCGAGCGCGGGGCGCGCCTCGTGATCCTCACCGGCCGCTGGGCGCCGCCGGGGCTGCTGCGCGGGGCCGACCTGGCGACCGAGATGAAGCAGGTGAAACACCCGTACGAGAAGGGCGTCAAACCGGTCCATGGGATCGACTATTAGGGCGCGATTCGCGGCAGCGGCCCTGCCCGCGCTGCTGGCGGGCGTTGCGGCGACCGGTGCGGGCGCGGCAACGGTGCGCGACGCCGTCGGCCGCACGGTGGTGGTGCCCGCCGAGGCGCGGCACATCGTCTCGCTCGCGCCGAACATCACCGAGATGCTCTTCGCCCTCGGCCTCGGCGACCGGGTCGCCGGCGTGACCCAGTACTGCGACTGGCCGCCCGAGGCGGCCACGAAGCCGCGCATCGGCGGCGTGATCAACCCCTCGCTCGAGGCGATCGTGGCGCTTGGGGCGGACCTGGTCTTCGCGACGGCGGACGGCAACCGGCCGGCGGACGTCGAGCGGCTCGCGGCCCTCGGCGTGCCCGTGTACACGATCGACACCCGCTCGATCGCCGACGTGTTCTCCACGATGCTCACCATGGGCGAGCTCACGGGACGGGCCGAGGCGGCGCGCACGCTGGTCGCGGGGCTGGAGTGGCGGCGCGCGGCGGTGGCGGCGCGCCTGGCGGGGCGCGTCCCGGTGAGCGTCTTCGTCGCGATCGACCGGGTGCCGCTCATCAGCGCCGGCGCGGGGACGTTCGTCGGCGAGATGCTCACGCTCGCCGGCGGAAGGAACATCGCCGGCGCCTCGCCCATCAAGTACCCGGTCTACAGCCTCGAGCAGCTGCTCGCCGAGGACCCCGAGGTGATCATCGACGCCGCCGATCCCGGCCCGGTGCCGCCCGCCGAGCTGCTGCGCAGCTGGCAGGCGCTGCCCGGGGCCACCGGCCTGCGCGCGCTGCCCACGGGGAGGCTCGTCTCCGTCGGCCAGGGGAGCTTCTTTCGCCCCGGGCCGCGCATCGTGGACTCGCTCGAACGCCTCGCCGAGATCCTCCATCCGCGGAAGGCCGGCCGGTGAGCGCTTCGGCGCGGCGCGCCCTGCTCACGCTCGCCGCGCTGGCGGCGCTGGCCGCGGGCGCGGCGCTGGTCTCCTTCAAGACCGGCCCCGTCTCGGTCTCGTGGGGCGAGCTGGTCCGCGTCGTCGTCGACCCCGCCGCGCGCGAGGCACTTCCAGCCCCAAGCCGCATCCTGCTGGACCTGCGGCTGCCGCGCGTCACCCTCGGCCTGCTCGTCGGCGCGGCCCTGGCGGTGTCCGGGACGACGTTCCAGGCGCTGCTGCGCAACCCGCTGGCCGACCCCTACCTGCTCGGCCTTTCGGGCGGCGCGGCGCTCGGCGCGGTGCTTGTGCTCGTGACCGGCGCCACGGACGCCATGCCGTTGCTGCTGCCCCTGGCGGCGGTCGCCGGGGCGCTCGCCGCGGTGGTGGCCGTCTGGCGGCTCGCGGCGGGGGCCGGGGCGCTGCCGCCGACCTCGCTGATCCTCGCCGGCGTCGTCGTCAGCTCCTTCTGCTCGGCGCTGGTGATGTTCCTCGCCTCGGTCTCCCCGGCCGGAAGGGTGCAGGGCGCGCTCTACTGGCTCATGGGGAGCCTCGCCTCGCCGGCGCGCGGGATCCTCGCGCCCGTGGCCGTCGCGGTGCTCGCCGGCGTCGCCGCGCTCACGTCCGCGGGCGGCCGGCTCAACGCCCTCTCGCTCGGCGAGGAGACGGCGGCCCACCTCGGCGTGGACGTGCCGCGCACGCGGGCCCTGCTCTTCTTCGCGGCGTCGCTCGTCACCGGCGCCGCCGTCGCCGCGGCCGGCCTCGTCGGCTTCGTCGGCCTCGTCGTGCCGCACGCCCTGCGCACGCTCATCGGCGCGGACCACCGGTTGCTGGTGCCGGCATCGGCGCTCGCCGGCGCCGCCGTCCTCGTGCTGGCGGACACGGCGGCGCGCAGCGTGCTGCCGCCGGCCGAGGTGCCCGTCGGCGTCGTCACCGCCCTCTTCGGCGCGCCGTTCTTCCTGGTGCTCCTGCGCCGGCGCCGCGGGTGGATGGGGCAGTGAGCGTCGCGCTCGAGGCCACCGGCCTCTCCTTCGCCTTCGGCGGCCGCGCGGTCGTCGACGGGGTCTCGCTCGCCGTGCCCGAAGGCGAGATGCTCGGCATCGTCGGGCCGAACGGCTCCGGCAAGACCACGCTCCTGCGCCTGCTCTCGGGGCTGCTGCGGCCGCGCGCCGGCGAGGTCCGCGTCCTCGGGCGCCCGGCCGCCGGCTACTCCCGGCGGGAGCTGGCGCGCCTCGTCGCCGTCGTCCCGCAGGGCAGCGGGACCGTCTTCCCGTACACGGTCGAGGAGATGGTCGGCATGGGCCGCTTCCCGCACCTGGCGTGGCCGGGCTGGCTTTCCGAGCGCGACCGCGCCGTGTGCCGCGAGGCGATGCGGCGCACGGACACCGAGCGCTTCGCCGGGCGGACGATCGACGAGCTCTCCTCGGGCGAGCGCCAGCGGGTGCTCATCGCGCGGGCGCTGGCGCAGGAGGCGCGCATCGTGCTCCTCGACGAGGCCTCGAGCTTCCTCGACCTCGCGCAGGAGCTGGGGATCTTCCGGATGCTGGATGCGCTGCGGCGCGAGCAGGGGCTGACCTTCGTGTCGGTGTCGCACGACCTGAACCTCGTGGGCGCGTTTTGCCAGCGCGTGCTCCTGCTGCGTGATGGCCGCGTCCTGGCGGCGGGGGCGCTGGAGGCGACCTACACCGGCGAGAACCTCTCGGCGCTCTTTGGCGTGGCCGTGCAGACGGCCGCCGGGCCCGACCACAGGGTGCGCGTGCAATGGTGAGCATTGCGCTCCGGGGGCTGCGCGACCTGCGGGAGGAGTTCACCGTCCGCCCCTTCCGCGTCGCGCTCGTCGTCTCGACGCTCGTCCACGCGGGTTTGTTCCTGTGGCTCGGCGTCGGCGCAGCCGGCCACGACAGGACCAGGCCGATGCTGCGGCTGCACTTCATCACCGAGGCGCCGGCGCCCGCGGAAGCGGCGGCGTCGGCGGAGCCGGTGCCCGCGGTCGCATTGCCGTCGGGGCGGTCGCGCAAGGAGCCCGTCGCGCCGGCGGTTCCTCTCACGGCGATGCCCGCGGCGCAGCCGGCCGCGCCGCCCGTGGAACCGGCGGCCGCACCTCCCGTGGCGGCTGCGGCAACGGTCGCAGCCGAGGCCGCACCCGACCCCGTGGTCGAACCCGCTCCAGCCGCCCCGGCGCCGGAGTTGGCGCCGCAGCTCGTGACCGCACCGGCGCAGGTGCCCGTGGTA
>DATDCY010000044.1 GCA_036524115.1 bacterium
AGCAGGCCGGCGACACGGCGTACGCCGCCGGGGAGTACGAGCAGGCGGCCGCGGCCTACCAGAAGGCGATCGACGCTGGCGCGCGGCGGCCGCGCGTGCAGAACAACCTCGGCAACGCGCTCATGCGCGAGGGCAAGCCCGGGGCGGCGCAGGCCTCCTACCGCAAGGCGCTGGAGCTCGACCCCGAGTACCTCTTCGGCATCAACAACCTGGCGCTCGCGCTCTACCGCGGCGGCGAGCGGGACCGGGCCTGGCAGCTGCTGACCCAGGCGCAGATGAGCTGGCCGCGGGTGTCCTTCCTCTACACCACCGCCGGCTACTTCAAGTACCTCGAGGGCGACCGCGCCGCGGCCACGGCCGCGTTCCAGGAGGCGGTGCGGCTGAACCCGGACTCCCCGGCGGCGCTCAACAACATCGGCGCGCTGCTGCTCGAGGACCCGGCCGCCACCGCCGACCCGCTGCCGTACCTGATGCGCGCCATCGAGAAGGACCCCGAGAACGGCCTCTTCCGCGACACGCTCGGCTGGTACTACTTCACGCGCGGGATGTTCGCCGAGGCCACGATTGAAATCGGCAAGGCCTTCCTCTATGATCCGAAAAACCTCGAGGTCCGCGTCCACTACGCCACCGTCCTCGAGTGGATCGGCAAGGAGCAGGAGGCCCTCGAGCAGTGGTCGAAGGTGTTGGAACTCGCGGATGACGAGCGCGTCAAGCGCACGGCGCACGAACACTACTGGGACCTGCGGGGGCGCGGCGTGACCGCCGCCAACTAGCGCGCCGCGCGGCCCCAGGCAGGCAGAGTCGGGAGCACCATGGTCCTCTTCAACTACGCGATCCGCGAGATCACCGCGAAGATCGTCTACTACGGCCCCGGCCTCTGCGGCAAGACCACCAACCTGCAGTTCATCCACGAGAAGCTCGACCCCGGCGCGCGCGGCAAGCTGCTCTCGCTGGCGACCGACGGCGACCGCACGCTCTTCTTCGACTTCCTGCCGATCGAGATGGGGAGCATCAACGGCTACAAGGTGCGCTTCCAGCTCTACACCGTCCCCGGCCAGGTGCACTACAACGCCACGCGCAAGCTCGTGCTCAAGGGGGTGGACGCCGTCGTCTTCGTCGCCGACTCGCAGCTCTCGATGGTCGAGCGCAACCGCGAGAGCTTCGAGAACCTCGTCGAGAACCTCGCCGAGAACGGCTACGAGCTGGCGCGCGTCCCCGTGGTGATCCAGCTCAACAAGAGGGACCTGCCGAACGTCGCGAGCCACGGCGAGCTGGTGGCGGCGATGGGCGTCGAGGGCTTCCCGGTGGTCGAGGCCGTGGCCTACAAGGGCGAGGGCGTCTTCGACACGCTCAAGGCGGTCGTCAGGCTGACGCTCGGCCGCCTGCGGTCGCAGTTCGAGGCCGAGTCGCAGCCCGCGGAACGCCCCGAGGCGCCGCCCCCCCCGCCTCCGCCGCCGCCCGCGGCGAAGGTGTTCGCGCCCAGCGCGCCGCCCCCGCCGCCTCCCCAGCCCGCGCCGACGCCCGCCCCCGCGCCGGCGCCGGCCGAGGAGCCCGGGGAGGCGGAGGAGCCCGGGGAGGCCGAGGAGCCCTTCGACGAGTTCGACCTCGAAGGGTACCGCGGGGCGTACCCCGGCGAGGAGACCGCCGCCGCGACGACGTCCGACGCCGGGATGGTGGAGGAGACGGCGGCGCCACCTCCGGGAGGCTTCGGGGGCGCCGTGGACCGCGCGCGCGAGTTCGAGATGTTCTCGGCCGGAGGCGACGAGGGGCCGGGCTACGGCGTCGAGCCCGCGGCCGAAGCGCCGGCGGAGGCGGCCCCGGGGTACGGGTGGGCGGGAACCGGCCCGGCGGGGGAGGCGGACGCCGGCGAACCGCCGGCGTGGGCGCGGGCCATCCAGGAGGAGTTGCAGTCGCTGCGGGGGGAGAACGCGCGGCTGCGCGCCGCGCTCGCGGCCCTCGCGGGGACGATCGAGAGCCAGATCGTCGCGCTGGAGGCGGGGCGGGAGGAGCTGCGGCGGGCCGCCGGCGAGCCGGCGGCGGGGGAGGAGCAGGCATGACGCAGAACCGCTGGACGTACCGCAAGGCCGGCGTCGACATCGCCGCGGGCAACGAGGCGGTGCGACTGCTCGCGCCGTATGCCGCCGCCACGCGCCGCCCGGGGGTCCTCGGCGGCATCGGGGGCTTCGGCGGGCTGTTCGCCCTGCCGCGGCGCCTGAAGCGCCCGGTGCTGGTCGCCTCGACCGATGGCGTCGGCACGAAGCTCAAGATCGCCTTCGCGCTCGATCGCCACGACACCGTCGGCATCGACCTCGTGGCGATGTCGGTCAATGACGTGCTCGTGCAGGGCGCGGAGCCGCTGTTCTTCCTCGACTACGTCGCCTGCGGGCGGCTGCGCCCGGGGCGGATCGCCGAGATCGTCAAGGGCGTCGCGGAGGGGTGCCGCCAGGCCGGCTGCGCGCTGCTCGGCGGCGAGACGGCGGAGATGCCCGGCTTCTACGCCCCCGGCGAGTACGACCTGGCGGGGTTTGCCGTGGGTGCCGCCGAGCGCGGGCGGCTCATCGACGGCAGCCGGATCCGCCCCGGGGACGTCCTCCTGGGTCTGCCCTCGAGCGGCCTGCACAGCAACGGCTACAGCCTCGCGCGCGCCGTGGTCGAGGACCGCTGCGGCCCCCGCTGGTGGCGGCGCGCGCTGCCCGGCGACGGCCGCAGCCTCGGCGAGGCGCTGCTGGCGCCGACGCGCATCTACGTTCGGCCGGTGCTGGGACTGTTCGCGAAGTTCCCGGTGCACGGGCTCGTGCACCTGACCGGCGGCGGCTGGACCGAGAACATCCCGCGGGTGCTGCCGCGCGGGTGCGCCGCGGCGGTCGACCTCGGCTCCTGGCCGGTGCCGCCGCTGTTCTCGTTCCTCGAGCGCGAGGGGCGGATCGGGCGCGAGGAGATGCTGCGCACCTTCAACCTCGGCGTCGGGATGATCCTGGTCGTGCGGCCGGGGGCGGCCGAGGACGTCGCGCGGGCGCTGCGCCGTCGCGGCGAGGCCTGCCACCGCGTCGGCGAGGTCGTGCGCGGCGCGCGTCGGGTGCTCTACCGCGGGCGCTGGCCCGGCGAAGGCGCGGGGGGGCGGCCGTGAGCGCGGGGA
Source organism: bacterium (assembly GCA_036524115.1). Taxonomy (NCBI): domain Bacteria; species bacterium. The sequence continues at coordinate 3,137 of DATDCY010000044.1, forward strand.
AGCTCGCCCTCGGCGTCCTCGCCTCGGGGCGGGGCTCGAACCTGCAGGCGATCCTCGATGCGGCGGCGGCCGGACGCCTCGACGTGCAGGTGCGCGCGGTGGTCAGCGACGTCGCCGACGCGTACGCCCTCGAGCGCGCCCGCGCCGCGGGCGTGCCCGCCGTCTTCGTCGACCCGCAGGGGCCCGGCGGCAAGGCGGGCTTCGAGGGACGGATCGTCGAGCGGCTGCGCGAGCACGGCGTCGACACCGTGGCGCTCGCCGGCTACATGCGTGTCTGCGGCCCGGTGCTGCTCGCCGCGTTCCCCGGGCGAATCGTCAACATCCACCCCTCGCTGCTGCCGTCGTTTCCCGGCCTGCACGTGCAGCAGGCGGCCATCGACCACGGCGCCCGCTTCTCGGGGTGCACCGTGCACTTCGTCGACGCCGGCGTCGACACCGGCCCGATCATCGCGCAGGCGGTGGTCCCGGTGCTCGACGCGGACACCGAGGAGAGCCTCGCGGCGCGCATCCTGCGGCAGGAGCACCGCGTCTTCCCGCTCGCGCTGCAGCTGCTGGCCGAGGGGCGCCTGCGCGTCGCCGGCCGGCGGGTGCTCGTCGAGGGGCGGGGGCCGGCGCCGGAGACGGCAGCGCTGCTGAATCCCCCGCCGGACGCGTGATCCCGCTCCGCGACACGGTCCCGACCCGGACCTTCCCCGGGGTGACGGTCGCGCTCATCGCCGCCAACGCCGCCGTCTTCCTCTACGAGCTCTCGCTGGGACCGGAGCAGGCGGACATCTTCGCCTCGACGTTCGGAGCCGTTCCGGCGGCGGTCACGGGGGCCGCCTCGAGCGCCATGACGGGCGTGCCGCCGTTGCTGACTCTGGTGACATCGATGTTTTTGCACGCCGGACTGCTGCACCTGCTCGGCAACATGCTCTTCCTCTGGATCTTCGGCAACAACGTGGAGGACGCGACGGGGCACCTGCGGTTCCTCGTCTTCTACCTCGCCTGCGGGGTCATCGCGGCTGTGGCGCACGTCGCCACTGACCCTGAGTCGACGACGAAGATGGTCGGCGCGAGCGGCGCGATCTCCGGCGTGCTCGGCGCCTACCTCCTGCTGTTCCCGCGCGCACGCATCGTGACCCTCGTCTTCCTCGGCTTCTTCGCCCAGACGATCGAGATCCCCGCCTTCTTCTTCCTCGGCTTCTGGTTCCTGCTCCAGTTCGTCTCCGGCGCGCTCTCGCTCGGCGGCGCCGGTGGCGGGGTGGCCTGGTTCGCCCACGTCGGCGGGTTCATCGCGGGCATGGTCCTGCTGGTGCCGTTCAAGCGCCGGGAGACGCGGCTCTGGAGCCGCCTCGGCGGCTAGAGAGGGAGGGACGAGGTGACGGAGAGTTACCATCTGGCCGTGCTCGGCGACCACCTCGGCGGCCTGGCCGCGGCGGCGCTGGCGGCGCGGCGGGGCCAGCGGGTGCTCCTGCTCGAGCATGTCGCCTCGGGGCCGCCGTTGCCGCTGCGCCTGCTGAACGCGATCGCCGGCGGGCCCGAGCACGAGCCGGCGCTCGCGCGGCTGTTCCAGGAGCTGGGCCTCGCGCCGTTCGGCCCGCTCGGCGACGACCGGATACACTTCCACGCGCTCGCGCCGGCGCTCCAGGTCTGCCTCCCGGGTCACCGGCTGAGCGTTCACGCCGACCGCACCGCGCGCGCCTGGGAGCTGCAGCGGGAGTTCGGGGAGGCGCACCGCGCGCTCGCGCCGCTGGCGCAGGAGGAGGAGGAGCTGCGGGGCAGGATCGAGCGCGCCGCGCCGCAGC
>DATDCY010000045.1 GCA_036524115.1 bacterium
AGACGACGGCCGCGACCCGCTCGGGCCACTCCGCGGCGGCCACCAGCGCCGCGGCCGCGCCGGTGCTGGCGCCGAACAGGCCCAGCCGCAGGGTGCGCGTCGCCGGCGAGCGCCCGAGCCATTCCAGCGCGCCCAGAAGCCGCTCGCCGAGGAACGGGATGTCGAACCTCAGGTGGCCGCCGACCGCGTCCGCGCGCTCCTCCGGCAGCGTCAGCAGGTCGATCAGGAGCGTGCCGAGACCGGCGCGGCGCAGCGCGGCGGCAACGGCGCGGTTGCGCGGGCTGTGGCGGCTGCTGCCGCTCCCGTGGGCGAACAGCACGACGCCCGACGCCTTCGCGGGCAGCGACAACTCGCCCTCGATGACGCCGCCACCGGCGGGCAGACGAACAAGTTCTTCCATTCCGGACCTCCCACGCGCCGCTGCGCGCATCCGCGTGACGCGGAGACACCTGGAATATAGTGCCTGGCGGCTGCGGCTGACCGCATCGCCGGCGTCAGGACAGAATGGGGTGATTCCTTCAGCGGGGACGCCGCGTCAGTTGGCGGCGCGCAGCTTCTCCCCCCGCAGGATGCCCGATGGCGCCTGCGGCGGCATCGGCAGGCGCCGGATGCCTGCGATCCCGGCCTCCTCGAGCATCTCCCGCAGCTCGCACTCCGCGTAGGAGCGCCCCGAGGGGGTCCCGAGCAGCATGTTCAGCGAGAAGAGCGCGGGGTACACGGGACCGTCCTTGGCGTCGTCGAGGATGAACTCGTGCACGAGGAAGACGCCCCCCGGCTCGAGCGCCGCGGCGGCCTTGCGGATGATCCGCCGGCACTCCTCCGGCCCCTCGCCGTGGAGGATGTGGCTGAGCCACACCGCGTCGTAGGGCCCCCCGAGGTCGTCCTCGAGGAAGTCGCCGGCGGCGAACGACACCCTGCCCTCCAGGCCGTAGCGCGCCGCGATGCGCGCGGCCGTCGTGGCGGTGTCCGGCAGGTCGAACACCGTGGCGGCGAGGCCGGGGTTCGCCAGGCAAAAGTTGGCGGCGTAGGTCCCCGGGCCGCCGCCGAGGTCCAGCAGCCGCCGCCGGCCGCGCAGGTCGACCTCGCGCGTCACCTGCGGGGCGAGCAGCATCGCCGAGTTGTGCATGCCCATGAGGAACGCCTCTCGCACCTCCCCGCCCGCGTGGCTCGAGCGCGAGCGCACGGGGCGGCCCGCGGCGACGGCTTCGTGCAGCCGCGCCCAGGACTCCATGAGGTGATGGTGGTGCTGGATCATGTGGCCGAGATACTCCGGCGAGTCCTCCCGCAGGTACCGCTCCGAGAAGGGCGTCGCGGCGTAACGCCCCTGCGACTTGACGGCGAGGCCCAGGGCGGTGAGCGCGTCGAGCAGCACGCCGACCCCGCGCGCGTCGCCCTTGACGGCGGCGGCGATGTCCGCGGCCGCGGCCGGCCTCTCGCCGAGAGCCGAGAAGACGCCGAGGGCGACGCCGGCCTGGATGGCCGCTGAGGCCCAGTAGGCGCCGGATGTCCTGAGCAGTTCCTGGGGTGTCCACTCCTTGGTGTTCGGCATGGCGGATTCCTCCTTTGGCCAGAAGATAGCACCTCGGGGGCGCGGTCGCGCCTCCCGGTGGCAATTCCGGCCCCGAGGGCCCATATTCGATCCATCGAAAGATCTGTCGCCCGAAGGCGGCCTTCGACCCAGGCACGTCCCTCAACGGCTCGCGGTACCCGCGGTTCAGGCCGCCACCTGCCGCCTCGAGGCCTGTCGAGCCGGGATGAGGGGGGTGCGCAATGGTCGGATGTCGCCGTCCAACGCAACGCAACGGATTCCGCAGGGGGCTTTCACACGCGCTGGCGCTCGCTGCGGCGCTGGGCGCGGCTGCGACGGTCGCAGTGCCCGGCGCCGCCGCGGCGCCCAAGAACCTCGAGCGCGTGCTGCCGGCGGTCGGGGAGACCGAGATCGGCCCCGGTGCCCTCGTCAACACGCTCGGGCTCCGGTCCGCCAGGAAGGCAGTCGCGGGAAGGTACGTCACGATCGCCGATGGGCAGCGGCTCCTGCGTACCCGCGTCGCCAACCAGCTCTTCGCCGAGTTCGGCGTGTTCCGCGACGAGCAGGGGCGGTTCAGGCTGCTCGGGGCCGACGGCAGGTGGGTGAGCCTGCGCCTGAGCACGGCGCGTCACAGGTACGAGGTCGGGACCTGGGCCGGCAGGTGGAGCGCCGCGTGGTCATTCAGGCTCACGCGGCCCGCGACGGTCCCCGCGGCCGTCCTCGGCGAGCTGACGGCTGCCGGGATCGACAGCAGGCAGGTCCTCTGCGTCCTCGCCTACTCTCCCTTCGGGGCCCCGCGCGGGCTGCTCGCCACCTCCGACACCGGGGTGATGCAGCTCAACCCCGCGGGCGTGTGCGGCGCGAGCACCGCGACGCTGTTCATCACGGACAGCGTCAGGAAGGGCGCGGACCCGGCGGCCCTCGTCAGGGGCGTGCGCATCGACCCGGTCACCTTCGTCCGCTTCGTCCCGCCGGACGGGCCCGCGCTGACCCTGAGCCTCGACGACCGGCGGCTGATGCGCAACGAGGTCATCGCGTACTTCGACATGCTCGCCAGCTACAACGACTTCCTCCTCAACGACATCCGAGACGCGGTGTGGCGGACGACCGAGGGGCTGCTGACGACGAGCTACACCATCCCCGGTGACAAGGCGAAGGAGATCAACCTCGCCGATTTCTTCGTCAAGCGGGCGTCCTACGCGCTCGACCTCATTCCGGTCTACGGGACGATCGCCTCGGGGGTGTTGAAGGCGACCTACGACACCGTCGAGCTGGGGATCGCCATCGCGCACAACGCGAACCTCGCCGGCCCCCGCGTCGTCGAGAGCGTGACGAACGAGGTGCTGCACACGGCGATCGAGATCCAGAACGAGTACAACGTGGCGTACTCGCACTTCGGGCGGAACCTCGAGAAGATGCGCAACGCGACCCTGGAGGGGTGCACCGACCCGGCCGCGTGCACCTCGGACCGCAAGCTCGTGGCGTGGCTGCAGGCCGACCCGATGAAGAACGTCACCGCCGACGTGGCGCGCCTCACCCGCGAGACCGAAGTCGCGCTCCAGGAGGTCGCCATCTGGCAGAGGCTGCTGCCCATCCGCGGGCTGCTCTGGGCGCACCCGGACCTCCAGTACATGCCCAGGCAGGCGTCGTCCACCAACTGCGATCCGGGGTATCCGCTCAACTCGGCCTTCAGGAACGACGACGTGCTGGACCACTACGTGACGTGGGCCACGGGCACGGGCCACCCGGCGCTGGGCGTCCCGCTGGTGACGACGGCGGTCTACTACCCCTACTACAACTGGTACCAGCCGGGGTGGTGCGCCGGCACGGACGTCCACCGGGCCTACCGGCAGGGCTGGATCCTCGGGCTGGCCAACGACGACGCCTCCGCCGTGACGCCGCTGGGGACCGCCCTCGCCCGGCGGCTGTTCGCCCCGTGGAACCCCGACGACCCGGTCGGGTCGGGCTTCGGCCTTTCGCGGGCCGATGTCGCGTGCGGGTGGCTCACCAACAGGGCGCGCGGGTACATGGGCCGAGCCGGGTACTACTTCGACCCCTGCCACTTCGCGTTCACCGACGTCGGTGGTTCGAACGTCAGCCCCCACGAGGGCGAGAGCCCCTACCTCGCGGCCTGGGCGTGGACGGTGTCGTTCTGGACGCCGGCCCCCGGCGAGGTCGCGGCCGGCCGGCAGCAGACCGACCCGGACGTAACGTCACCCTTGGTCCCGAATCTGGACTTCGGTTCCTGCGCCGCGTTCCAGGCCGGGAGCACGAAGTCCGTGGCCGGGGGAGCCGCCGTCAAAGTCTACTTCACGAACCTGTACGACGGCGCCATCGACATCTACCGCATCCGCACTGACGGGGCCACCAGACTCGCGTTCACCCTCGCCCGGCAGGACCAGCTGGCGCGCCCGCTCGGCGGCGACAACCAGAAGGGCCCCCTGCACCTGAGGTACTCGAGCCTCGTCAACACGACGGCCGGGATGTCGTTCCTGGTCCGCAAGCACGGCAGCGGGGAATGCATCGGCACCTGGACGGCGCGCGCGCTGCCGGCCGGAGCGCCCGTCGGCTACTCGGTGGCGGAGGTGCACGGCGACAACACCGTCCTCTACTGAGGGGAGGAGCCCGGATTCCGCCTGTCCTGGTTGACTTTGCCGGGGAGGACCGCTAAATTCCGCGCACCGATTTGCCGGCGGACCCCGGCGCGGGGCAGGAGGACGGTATGCTTCCGAGTCGCATGGCGGCCGCGGTCGCGGCAACGCTGCTGACCTTTGCGACCCTTCCGGCCGGCAACGTCGCCGCTGCCGCGCAGCCCGGGGGATACATCGCGTATCAGTCCCTGCGCGACGGACAGTGGCGCATCGTGCGCATGAACAGCGACGGCAGCGGGCAGACCGTGCTTCCCGGCGCGGGAAACGACACCGCGCCCATCTGGCTTTGGAGCGGGCGGATCCTGTTCAACTCCGACCGCAGCGGGATGTGGAAGATCTACACGATGGCGGCGGACGGCAGCGACCAGCGCGTCCTCACGCGCGGCACGCTGGCGGAGGAGCACGCCGGCCTCGGCGGCGCCGGCAGTCTCCTGCTCATCCGGACGGGGCCGCGGAGGTTCCGGATCCGGAACCTGCGCACGGGCGCCGTCAAGCCGGTCTCCTTCGCCAGCTTCCCCGGCTACGGCGGCGAGTTCTGGCCCGCGCTCTCGCCGGACGGCCGCAGGATCGCGTTCCTCTTCAAGGGCGGCACCGGCGCCCCGCGCGCGGAGTACTCGGCGGCGATCACCGAGACGACGGACCGCTTCGTCGTCGGTCAGGCGACGCTGGTCGCCGGCGGCTGCTTCAACTCGTGGGCGAAGGACTCCAACAGCTTCCTCATGTGCGTCATCACCGATGATGTCGGAGGCTCCGATCTCTATCTCGCGACGCGCGGCGCGGGCGGCTACTGGAAGAAGACGCGCGTGACCGCCGCGGCGGGCTGGGACTACTTCCCGGCCTGGTCGCCGGACAACAGCTGGATCGTCTGGGCCGCCGCCCCGGTGGCGGACCACCCCTTCGAGAGCCCGACGTACGAGATCTATGCCCGCCCCGCCGCCGGCGGCGAGCCCGTGCAGCTCACGAGCGACGGCTACGCGGACAACGCGCCGAGCTGGAGTGTGGCGGGGCCCTGAGGGCGCGCCGTGCGCTGGTCTGAAGCTCGCACCGGCCGCGTCTTCGTCATCCGCCTTGAGACCGGCGACCGTCTCCCCGACGCCATGGAGCAACTCGCGGCGGCGCGGGGAGTCGAACGCGGCTTCCTCGTGGTGCTTGGCGGCGCTGCCGACGGGAGCCGGGTCGTCGTCGGCCCGGAGGACGGCAATGCTCTTCCGCCGGTGCCGATGATCCACGCTCTCGTCGGAGTCCACGAGATTGCCGGCGTCGGGACGATCTTCCCCGACGCCGCCGGGAAGCCGTCGGTCCACCTGCACGCCGCGCTGGGGCGGGGTGCCACGGCCGTCGCGGGCTGCACCCGTCCCGGCGTCGATATCTGGACCGTGGGCGAGGTCGTGCTCGTCGAACTGCTGGGCACAGAGGCCCGGCGCGAGACGGATCCGGCGACGGGGTTCTCGCTTCTCGAACCGTAGGAGAACCAGGGTCCCCGACGTCCTCGTCGTCGGACCGCTGGCCGGTCAACTGCTACATCGTCGGGTGCGACGAGACGCGGGTCCTGTTCTTCGAGTGACACAGGCAAGGCGCCTTCATTCTATGGGTCATAGCTCTGCGCCCGTTCATCCCAGTCGATTGCCTTCAACCGCTCCAGTACGCTCGGATCAATCGGCATCGCCAGGGTGTCTTGAAACCAGACGACCGTGAGGGAAGAGCAACACCCCTCCTTGCCCACGATCTCGTCCGAACGAAGATCAGCCATGCAGGTCACCACGGGAAGCCGCTCGAGCTTCATCCCCCGGGAGAGGAGATCGTCTCGCGCCCCTTCGGGGAATTCGTGCCCCCACGCGATGGGCTCGGGTTCGATCAAGAAGACCGGCGTACTCCCGTGCCCGAACTCATCCGCTTCCTCCCGAGCCCTGCCGATTACCCCCGCGTTGACCTCCGGCGTCGGATAGACCTGCAGAAAGTCGATGTACGTCCGCCGCTGATTCAGCCTGTCGAACCACAGCTCCCGCCCCTTGTCGTTGGTGATCACGATTGGCAATTCGAGGAAGAACCGGAGATCCGTCATCTTCTCCTCAGCCAACTCTCCTGAACGGCCTCAGGTCAGCAGACAGACGCATCGTACCGCATCTGCAGGGCGTGGTGAAGCGCAACTCCCCTCCCGGTGAACCACGGGCGTGACGCCCTCCTGCCATGTTTGCCGGTCCGGCCACGGTCGATCCATGCCAGAAAATGAAACTGGCTCCGGACCGCCCGCAGGTCGGAATCACCTGCCGCGTCCCGGAGCCAATTGTGTATGGCTTGGTAGCGGGGGCAGGATTCGAACCTGCGACCTTTGGGTTATGAGCCCAACGAGCTACCGGACTGCTCCACCCCGCGTCGTTGGAGGGAGAATAGAGGGGGTCGGCTGATTTGTCAAGGAAGGCGGGGCGAAGAGGCCTTGAAATCCCCCTGGATCCCCCTTTGCCAAAAGGGGAAGGGCCGGGTGACAGCTACCCGAAGAACGCGGAAACCTTGTATTATTCCGTGCGTCGTCAGTTCGCCACCAGCGTGATCCCCCGCCCGCGGCCCGGGCCCGGGGCAGGAAGGAGGCCTTCGTGAAGGACGAGAGGATCGAGCGGCTCGCCGAGGTCATCACCGGCTACTCCACAGGCGTCAAGCGCGGCGACGTGGTGCTCATCAGCGCCTCCGGGGAGGAGTGCCAGCCGCTGCTCAAGGCGGTGCACCGGCGCTGCCTCGAGCGCGGCGCCAAGTACGTCGAGATCCAGTTCTCGTTCCCGGAGGTCGCCCGCGACCTCTACCGCTTCGGCTCGAAGGAGCAGCTCTCGCACTTCCCCGCGCACCGCCTGGCGTTCCTCAAGCAGGTCGACGTGTCGATCGGCATCGCCGCGGAGGCCAACTCGATGGTGCTCGCCGGCGTCGACCAGCGCAAGGTGATCGCGCACCAGCGGGTGCTGCGGCCGCTGCTGGACTGGCGCGTCAACCGCACGCGCTGGGTGGTGCTGCGTTACCCGACGCACGGGATGGCGCAGCAGGCAGGGATGTCGCTGGAGGAACTGGAGGACCACGTCTTCGCCTCGTGCACGCTGGATTGGGCCGCCGTCTCCAAGCGCCAGGACCCGCTCGTGCGGCTGATGGCGCGGACCGACGAGGTGCGCATCGAGGCGCCCGACAGCGATCTGCGCCTGTCGATCCGCGGCATCCCGCCGGCGAAGGCGGACGGCCACCGCAACCTGCCGGACGGGGAGGTCTTCACCGCGCCGGTGAAGACCAGCGCCGAGGGGCACATCGTCTTCAACTGCCCGACGATCCAGGGCGGCCAGCCCTTCGACGACATCCGGCTGACCTTCCGGCGCGGCCGCGCTGTCGAGGGGACCGCCGCGGACGGGGCGGAACGGCTCGGACGGGTCCTCGACACCGACGCGGGGTCGCGCTACCTCGGCGAGTTCGCGTTCGGGCTCAACCCCGGCATCACGCGCCCGATGCGCAACATCCTCTTCGACGAGAAGATCTTCGGCTCGATCCACCTCGCGCTCGGCAACGCCTATCGCAAGTGCGACAACCGCAACCGCTCGTCGATCCACTGGGACCTCGTGAAGATCTTCGGGCCGGGCAGCCGCGTGAGCTTCGACGGTACGCCGATCATGGTCGACGGGCGCTTCGTGCACCCGTCGCTGAAGCCGCTCAACCCGCCCGCGGGCCGGAAGTGAGGGAGGCGGCGGCCGCCCGCCGCGGACCCGCCCGGGCGACGTTCCTCGCAGCGTGGGGCGGGATGCTCGCGGCGACGCTGGCGCTCGCGGGGATCGGGTCGCTCGCGACGCCGGCGGGCCTCGGCGCCGGTCCGGCCGGCGGCGCATCCGCGCTCCCGGCGGGGATCGCGCTGTTCGCCGTGCTCTGCGCCATCGCGGTGCCGCTGCTCGCGCGTGTCCTGCTGGCGCCTGAGCGGATCGCCCCGCGACTGCCGGCGCCAGATGCCGCCCTCGTGCGCCGCTACCTGCTCGTCGGCCACCTCGCGCTCTGGTCGCTCGCGGCGCTGCCCGCGCTGCTCGGCCTGGCGCAGCTGTTCCTCGGCGGCTCGCCGGCGACGCACTACGCCCTCTGCGCGCTTTCGCTGGTGGGGCTGGCGTGGCTGATGCCGACGGCGCGGCGGGTCGGGGGGCGGTAGGGCGCCGCTTCGAAAGCCCCCCTGCCCCCCTTTGCCAAAGGGGGTTCTTAGGTCAAGAGCCGCTCGTACAGCTCCTCCTGCTGCCGCACCATGAGGTCGGCGTCGAACTCGCCGACGCGCCCGCGCCCGGCCGCGCCCATCGCCGCCGCGCGCGCCGGGTCCAGCAGCAGCTCCGCGACGTGCGCGGCAGCGCCGGCGACGTCGCCCGGTTCCACGAGATAGCCGCTGACGCCGTCGGCGACCGCCTCGGGGGCGCCGTCGACACGGTACGCGACCACAGGCCGCGCGGCGGCCATCGCCTGCGGGAACACGCGCGGCAGTCCTTCCCAGAGCGAGGTCAGCACCAGGACGTCGAGGCACGGGATGATCTGCTCGGGGTCGCGGCGCCAGCCGAGCAGGCGGACGCGCTCGCCGAGACCGCTGCGTGCGATCTCCGCCTCGACCTCCAGGCGCAGCGGGCCGTCCCCCGCCAGCACGAACTGCGCGCCGGGGACGCGCGCGGCGACAAGCGCGGCCACGCGCACGAAGTCCACGGGGTTCTTCTGCGGCTTGAAGTTGCCGATCATCCCGGCGAGCGGCCGCGCCGGGTCGAGCCCCAGCTCCCGGCGCTTGGCCGCGCGGTCGATCCCCGCCCCCGCAAAGCGCGCGAGCTCGATGCCGCTGCGGATCAGCGTCGCGCGCTCGCGCGGGAAGAGCCCGAGCGCAACCCCCTCCTCGATGTCGGCCTGCGCGACCGCGATGAAGTGCGTCGTCCGCCGCGCCGCCAGCCGCTCGAGCGCGACGTAGGCGCGCCGGACCGCCGGGCGCTGCCGCGGATGGAACGGATAGCCGTGGATGGAGTGGATGACCACCGGCACGCCCGCGGCCGCCGCGGCCATCCTGCCGAGGATGCCCGCCTTGCTGCTGTGCGTGTGGACGATCAGCGCCGGCGGACGCGCCCCCCCGGCGGCGGCCCTGGCGCGCGCGACCTCATCGCGGAAGAGCCGGACGAGTTCGCGATACGCCAGCGCCTCGCGGTGCGGTCGCACCTCGCGGACGAGGTGGCGCAGGAAGCGCGCCTCGTAGCGCCCCGACGCCGCCTCCCGTCGCGCCTCGTCGATCAGCAGCCCCTCGCTGCCCGCGACGAGCATCCCGGAGAAGCGCGCCGGGTCCAGGTGTCCGAGCGTGTAGAGGGTGTTCTGCTGCGCGCCGCCCAGCTCCAGCTTCGTGATGACATGGGCGACGCGGACCGGAGTGCGCACCGCGCGCGCTGCGCTCATGCCGGGCCGGCGGCGATAGTCCGCGCGGCCTCGCGCCCCTGCGCGAGCGCGTCCTCCATCGCGGAGTACTCCCAGGCGCCGTAGCGCCCGATCGAGTGGACGCCGCGCTCCGCCAGCGCCGCGTGGATTCCGGGGAGCACTCGCGCCCGGTGGCGGTCGTAGAGGACGTACGCGTAGGGGACGTGGATGAGGTCCAGCGTCGCCGGCTCCTCGCCGGGCTCGAGGAAGCCCGCGCGCTCCAGTCCCCGGCGGATGCGCGGCCACAGCTCCTGGCAGCCCGCGCGGGCGCCGAACGGCAGCGTCGCCTCCACGTAGAGCGCGTGGTGGCCGGCCGGGGCGTTCGCCGGCGCGAAGTTCGTCGAGACCCCGACGCGGTAGAAGGGGTACGCCGGGTCGGGGAAGTAGCACCAGTGCGCGTCGGTGCGGGCCGGCCGCGCCAGCCCGACGTTCGCGACGCAGATCCGCACGCAGCGCAGTTTCTCGGCGGCGGCGGCAACGGCCGGCGGCAGGCCGTCGCTCATGCGCACCAGCTCCGGCAGCGGCGCCGTCGACACGAGCCGCTCGAAGTCCCACGTGCGCCCCGACAGCGTCTCGACGCGGCGCCGCCCCAGGTCGACGCGCACCACCTTCTCGCCGAGGTGCAGCCCGAAGTTGCCCCGGGCGAGCGCCGCGGCGAGCACGCCGATCCCGCCCTCGCGCGGGTACTCGAAGACCGTGTTGTAGCCGAGGCGCAGGTCGGCGCCCGGCCGCGCCGCTTCCTGGATCTGCGCCGCCGTCGGCACCGGGACGGCCCACGCCGCCCACGCGGGGTCGATGCGCTTGAGCGGCACGCGCCACATCTTGCGGTTGTAGGGGCCGAGGAAGTGCCGGACGATGCCGTCGCCGAAGTGGAAGCGCAGCCAGCCCTCGAAGTCCGCCGGGGCGACCGCCCCCGCCGCCTTCTCGCCGGCCGCGCGGAAGAAGCCGCGCAGGCACTCGTCGCGGACCCGCGCCGGCAGCTCGAAGAGGTGCGCCTGGAAGGGGTAGTGCACCCAGCGCCGGCCCGAGCGCACCATCGCGCGGCGGCGGTGGCGGGCGAGCGCGCCGGGGACGAGCGAGCCGACGAAGCGGCGGATCGGCGGCTGGCGGAAGTGCAGCAGGTGCCCCGAGATATCGAAGGTGTAGCCGTCGCGGGTGTACGAACGGCACAGACCGCCGACGGTCGGCGCCGCCTCCAGCACCGTCGCCGCCCGCCCGAGGTGCCAGGCGGCGGAGAGCCCCGCGAGCCCTCCGCCGATGATGACTGTCCCCTGACTCACGGACTGATTCTACAACATGCCTACAAACCGCTCAGAGCGCTCCGTCAGACTTCTGTCCCGAGGCAGGTCGCGGGGTCCGGTCGCTGCGGGCCTTGATCGGCAGTGTGCCCCCGGGGGGGACAGCCGCGAAGCGGCGCCATCGGGGGGCGCCGCCCCCCAAGGAAGCGCCGGCCAGATGGCAATGCATGCTCGAGGCACGTGGCCCGGCGCTACAGGCCCATGTCGATCTTCTTGAGCCAGGCGGCCAAGCCAAGCGCACCCAGGCCGAGCACGCAGAGCACGCCGACTGCGCCGCGCCCGTCCAGCAGCATGATCGCCACCCCGGCGGCGCCGAGCAGCGCCGTCGTCGCGTAGCTCGCCGCCACCGTCTGGCGCACCGAGAGCCGCCAGCGGCGCAGCCGCAGCGCCACGTGGTCGGGGCTCCCCAGGAACATCGACACGCCGCGGCGGTAGCGGATGTACATGACGAACAGCGTGTCGAACACCGGCACGCCGAGGATCACGAGCGGCACGAGCACGCCGAGGTTGTTGTGCTCGGTGTAGCGGCCGATCATCGCCAGCGCGCCGAGGTTCAGCCCGATGAAGAGGCTGCCGGTGTCGCCGAGGTAGATCCGCGCCGGCTGGAAGTTGTAGCGCACGAAGCCCGCGAGCGCCCCGGCGAGCGTCGCCGTGAGGATCGCGATCTGGTGGTTCCCGTTGATGAGGGCGACGACGAGCAGCGCGAGGGCGACCAGCAGCCCGACGCCCGAGGCGAGGCCGTCCATGATGTCGATGAGGTTGATGGCGTTGGCGACGCCGACGAGCCACAGCAGCGTCAGCGGCCAGTTCGCCCACCAGGGGAGCCAGACGATCTGCATCACGATCCCCGCCTTCATCAGCACGAGCGCCGCGAGCGACTGCCCCAGGAACTTGGCGCGCGGGGAGATCGCGCCGATGTCGTCGACGAGGCCCAGCAGCACGACCATCGTCCCGGCCAGCAGCAGCGCGAGCACCTCGCGGCTGAAGGAGTAGGTGATGCCGAGGGTGACGAGGAACGCTAGGTAGACCGCCGCGCCGCCCAGGTACGGGACGGGCTCGCTCTGGCGCTTGAGCTTGCCGTCCGGGCGGTCGACGAGGCCGTACTGCCGCGCGATCCGCATCGCCACGGGGGTGAGGCGGTCGGCGAGCAGCGCCGCCAGCAGCCCCGAGAGCGCCACGAGAAACCACTGCCCGTGGCCGGTGGCGAAGAAAGCGGCGGCGGCGTCCATGAGCCGCCCCAACATACCAGAGCGGCCGCCGGGGTCACAACTGCGCGGCGCGCGAGCGGCGCTTGAGCCGCTTGAGCCGGAAGGTCTCCTCGCGCGAGCGCTCCTCCAGCACGGCGAGGATGCCGGCGACGTCGCGGCGCAGCCCCGGGATGAGGATCTGCTCCAGCGCGTTGACCCGGCTGCTCGTGGCGCGCACCTCCTCGCCGAGCCGGCGCAGCCGCGTCTCCTGCACGGCGATGACGAGCGCCTGGTTGAGGATTCTCTCGAAGGCGGCCGCCGTCTCCTCGATGAGCACCGGGGTCGTGGCCGGGTTGTAGCCGCGGGCATCGAAGGCGCGCACGAGATCGCGCGCCTCGATCTCCGGCACCGCCACGCCCCAGATGCGCTTGTCGTGCACCTCCAGCGGCAGGGTGCGCCGCGTGCCCATCGCCGCCGACTCCAGCGTGAACTCGCCCTCGAGCGCCTTGGCGGCGTGCACGGTGCTCATCCCGGCGCGGCAGAGGTCCGTCAACTCGTGGCGCGAGTCCACGACCGTGTCGACGGCCGCCATGAACTCCTTCATCAGCGCGTCGCGCTTGCCCTTGAGCAGCCGCGCCCCCTCGACCGCGGTCGTGATCTGCCCCTTGAGGGCCAGCAGCTCCATCCGGGTCGGGTTGACGCGCGCCACGGGCCTCGCCCCCTACGGATAGACGGAGTCGCGCTTCTCTTCGTGCTCGAGGATGTCCTCCTCGATGCGCCGGTAGTACTTGTGGAGGATGCCCTTCTGCACGCGGATCAACTCCTCCTCGGGGAGCGCGCCGAGGATCCGCCAGCCCAGGTCGAGGGTCTCCTCGATGCCGCGGTCGGCCGCGCCCTGGCCGACGAACATGCGCTCGAACTGCTCGGCCACCGCGAGGTACTTGCGGTCCAGCTCGGAGAGCCCGCCCTCGCCGACGATCGCCTCGAGCCGGCGCAGGTCGCGACCCTGGGCGTACGCCGAGTAGAGCTGGTCGGCGAGCCCCTTGTGGTCCTCGCGCGTCTTGCCCGCCCCGAGGCCGAGGTTCATCAGCCGCGAGAGCGAGGGGAGCACGTCGATCGGCGGGTAGACGCCCTTGCGGTGCAGCGCGCGCGAGAGCACCACCTGCCCCTCGGTGATGTACCCGGTGAGGTCCGGGATCGGGTGCGTGATGTCGTCGTCGGGCATCGAGAGGATCGGGATCTGCGTGATCGACCCGGGCTTGCCCCGCACGCGCCCGGCTCGCTCGTAGATCGTCGCCAGGTCGCTGTAGAGGTAGCCGGGGTAGCCGCGGCGGCCGGGGATCTCCTCGCGCGCCGTCGAGACCTCGCGCACGGCCTCGCAGTAGTTGGTCATGTCGGTCAGCAGCACGAGCACGTGCAGGCCCCGCTCGAAGGCCAGGTACTCGGCGGCGGTCAGCGCGAAGCGCGGCGTGAGGATGCGCTCGATCGTCGGGTCGTCCGCGCGGTTGAGATAGATCACGGTGCGGTCCAGCGCCCCCGATTCCTCGAAGCTCGCGAGGAAGAAGGAGGCCTCGCGGAAAGTGATGCCCATCGCGGCGAAGATCACGGCGAACTGCTCGCCCTCGCCGCGCACCTGGGCCTGGCGCACGATCTGCGCGGCGATCTCGTTGGCCGGCAGGCCCGCCCCCGAGAAGATCGGCAGCTTCTGGCCGCGCACGAGCGTGGTCAGGCCGTCGATCGTGGAGATGCCGGTCTGGATGAAGTCCGCCGGCTTCTCGCGCGCCGCCGGGTTCATCGGCTGGCCGTTGATGTCGACGCGCCGCTCGGGCACCAGCGGCGGCCCGCCGTCGATCGGCAGGCCCGCGCCGTTGAAGACGCGGCCGAGCATCTCCGGCGCGAGGTCCGCCCGCGCGAGGTCCGCGGTGAAGAGCACCCGCGTGCGCTCGGCGTCGATCCCCGCCGTCTCCTCGAAGACCTGGACCACGACGTTGCGCTCGGAGACCTCCAGGACCTGCCCGCGGCGCTCCGGCCCCTCCGGCGGGCGGATGCGCACCAGCTCCCCGACGGTCGCGCGCGAGACGCCGCCGAGGAAGAG
>DATDCY010000046.1 GCA_036524115.1 bacterium
GAAGGCGGCCACCCGCTCCGCATCGAACCCGGCAAAGGCCCGGCAATAGTTCTCCCGCTTGCGCAGGATCGTCAGCCAGCTCAGCCCCGCCTGGGCGCCTTCGAGGATCAACATCTCGAAGAGCTTCCGGTCGTCGTGGACCGGCACGCCCCACTCGGCGTCGTGGTAGGCAACGTAGAGCGCGTCGGTTCCGGCCCACTCGCACCTGGTCTTCGGCGTCTTCATTTCCCGGCCTGCCCTTCCCTAGGAAAACCTGCTTCGGCACTTCCCGCCTCCAACCCTATCCCGTATCTTTATGATCTACAAGCGCTTTCCGGTGTCCTCCCCAACTGTGAGCAACGTCACCTGACTTCCGGCATCTATCTCGCTATGTGTATGAGTGCATTTGTCGGATTCACGGAAGGGGCCCGACAGTGATGGAGCGACCTGCAGCGCAGGCGCTGGCACCGAAGATCCAAGGCACCGAAAGGAGAACCGCATGAAGAGATCGTTCCTCCTCGCCGCCGCAGCCCTCGCGGGGGCTCTGCTCCTGCGGGCGCTGCCCGCCTCCGCGTCCGGCGGCTACCTGACGCAGTTCGAGGGCACCTACCCGGCCGCCAAGGGCAGCCGCATCGACACGTGCACCCTCTGCCACACGGGCGTCCCATCCCCCCGCAACGCCTACGGCGCCGCGTTCGCCGCCGCGGGCCACAGCTTCACCGCCATCAACGGCGCGGACTCGGACGGGGACGGCTTCACCAACCTCGCCGAGATCACCGCGCTCACCTTCCCGGGCGACGCCGCCGACCACCCTGCTCCCCCCGACGCGACGCCCCCGACGGTGGATGCCTTCAGCCTCCCGGCGGACTCGACCTCGCTGACGGTCAACATCCTCGCGTTCACCGCCTCGGACAACGTCGGCGTCACCGGATACCTGCTCACGCCCGACGCGACGGCGCCGGCGGCGAATGCGACCGGCTGGTCCGCGACCGCGCCGCAGACGTACACGTTCGCGGCCGTCGGCACCTGGACGCTCTACGCGTGGGCGAAGGACGCGGCCGGCAACGTCTCGACCAGCCGCAGCGCCTCGGTCGTCGTCACCGACACCACCCCGCCGCCGCCCCCGCCGCCCCCGCCGCCCCCGACCGGCCAGCTCTTCTTCTCGGACTTCAGCGACGCGACCTGGGCCGGCGCCCCGGGCTGGGACCGCATCGCCGGGCGCTTCGGCGGCGACCACGGGACCTTCGTCAACTTCGCCGACGGGCGCAACGTCTCCCTGGCCGATGATGCGATCGCAGGCCTCGCTCCGTTCGCCGGCGGCCGGATCGTCACCAAGTTCCGCTTCGTCAGGCCGCAACCGGGCGCGCGGGCGGACGTGCTCTTCGATTACGTCGACGGCCGCAACTTCCGCTACGTGCGCTTCGCGCGCGACATCGGCCGGGTGATCATCGGCCAGACCGGGACAGTGGGCGGCCGCGGCGCCAGCGTGCTGAGCCTGCGCGTGCCGAAGCTCTTCGCCAAGTCCGGCGTCTGGCACGAGGTGCAGGTCGACGTCGACCCGGTTGCCAATACGGTCAAGGTCTTCGTGGACAACGGCGCGCAGCCCGTCCTGACGAGGACCTACCCGGCGACCGGGATCGGACGCGTCGGGGTCGCCGGCTTCGGCGCCCGCCGCACGATCGGCTTCGACAACTTCGAGGTGTCCGACACCACCGTCCTGCCGTAGGCACGCAACGTCAGCCGGCGCCCCCGGGCGAGATCGACGGGGACGCCGGCCGACGGCACCGCCGAACTAGTACATCCGCAGGACTCCTCCCCCCGCCAGCGCCGTCCCGCGCTGCGGCGTGACCTGCTCCCGGCCGAACATCCACCGCCGCTCCGGACGCGTGCGGTAGAGGCGCAGCCACTCGCGCCGCGTCGATCGCCCCGGGACCCGGTCCGCGTCCGGGCCCATCAGGATCTCGCCCCACGCCGTCGGCCAGAGGGACGCGCGGATGTGGATCGGATCGAAGCCGTACCACTCCTCGCGCAGGTGCTGCAGACGCAGCCCGCGCGCGGCAGCGAGCGCGACCATCCCCTCGTCGACCGCGGCCGCCGCCTCCTGTGCCTGCTCCACCGTCACGCGGCTGGCCGGGAACAGGACAGTCCGCACCGCGAGGAACTTCACGTTCGACAGACGGCGGATGCTCGCGAGCGGCAGGTCGGTCGCCACGATGTCGCGCGTGTGCCGCTGGAGCCGGTCGACGGCCTCCCCGACCCAGGCGAGCACCTGCGCCGGCGAGCGGCCGTAGAGGATGTCGTTGCCCACGTCCGTGATCAGCGCGCGGGTGGGCGCGGGCGGGAGGCGCTCCAGTTCATCCCAGATGCCGCACTCGAGGATGCCGGGGATGCCGCGCGCCAGGAACGTGCTGCGCCTGCCGTACGAGCGCCCGTGCCCCCCGGCCGCCAGCACCTCCACGCCGGGTCCCCAGGTGTCCCGCGCGGCCGCCACGACCGCCGCAAGACCGCGGAGCAGGTTGCTCGCTCCCAGCGCGACGACGCGGTGCGTCACCTGCCGCCCCTCTCCTCGCGAACCGCTCTGTGGGATACTGCCTCCGGCCCGCAACCGCGGCGCCGGGAGGGAGCGCGACCGCCATGGCCCGGATTCTCTGCGTCGGCAACGCCGTGCTCGATCTCGTCTTCGGCGTGCCGCACCACCCCGCGGAAGACGAGGAGGTGCGCGCGGCGACCCTGCGCGTCGCCGCCGGAGGCAACGCCGCCAACACCGCGCGCGTGCTGCGGGCCCTCGGCCACGAGGTCGCCCTCGGCGCCGTCCTCGGCGACCACCCGGCCGGTTCGCCGCTGGAGGAGGAACTGCGCGTGGCCGGCGTCGACCTCCACCCCTGCCGCCGCGTCGCCGGCATGCCGCCGCTCTCGGCCGTGCTCATTCCGCAGGGCAGCGGGCACCGCACCATCGTGCACCACCGCGGGCTGCCCGAGTACGACCTGGAGGACTTCGCGCGCCTGGACCTCTCGCGCTGGCGGTGGACGCACTTCGAGACGCGTCCCGGCGAGGGCGTCACGCGCATGGTGCGCCACGCGCGTCTCTTCCGGCCGGAGCTGCTGCTGTCGCTCGAGGCCGAGAAGATGCGCCCCGGAACCGAGGAACTCTTCCCCCTCGCGCGACTGGTGCTCTTCTCGCGCGGCTACGCCGAGGCTGGCGGCTTCGCGCGGCCCGAGCCCTTCCTGCGTGAGATGCACGCCCGCGTCCCCCGGACGCTGCTGAGCGTCGCCTGGGGCGCGGAGGGCGCCTGGGGCATCGAGGCCGACGGGACACTGCACCACGCGCCTGCGGTGGCGCCGCCGCAGGTGGTCGACACCCTGGGCGCCGGCGACACCTTCAACGCCGGGATGGTTGGCGCGCTCGCGGCCGGCAGATCGCTGCGCGAGGCGCTGGCCGCGGCGTGCGCCCTCGCAGGCAGGAAGGTCGGGCACGTCGGCTTCGCGGAGTTGGCGCCCTGACTCGCAGTTCACTTCGCCAGCGCCTCACGGCGCTTCCGCGCGAACTCCATCCCCTCGGGGCTCGCGGGCTGGAGCGCTTCGAACGTCTGGTACCACGCCACCGCGTCGGCCCGACGTCCCTGCCGCTCGAGGTCAACGGCGAGGGCAAGCGTGAGATTCGGGTCCTTGGGATTGTTCGCGAGCCCGGCGCGAAGGAAACGCTCCCCGAGCGCCAGGTCCCCGACCAGCATCGCGGTCGAGCCGAGGGTGTAGGACTCCATCGGCCTGTAGAAGCGCTCCGGGACCAGCCGCGACAGTTCGGCGTGGACCTCGCGCGGCTGCTGGCCCGCGATTGCGTCCAACTGCCCCGGCGGAAGCCAGGGCCTGACACGGCGCAATGCGAGATCGCGCACGCGCGGGTCGTCGGCTGAGCCGGGCCGCACGTACACCAGCGAGACGCCGTCGGCCTGAACAAGCATCCAGCCGAGCGAGTCCAGCACGCCGCCCTTGTTCAGCGTCCAATCATGGGGCCCCCTGCCGAGGACCGCGATGTCGATGCCGTACCGCTGCAGCATCGCCGGCCACTCCTGCGGCGGGATCGTCACCACCTCCCGAAGGAATTCGGCCGGATACGCGAAGTTGCGGCCATCCTGGAACACCCGCTGTGCCGGATAGAGACGCCACATCAGGTAAGAGCCCTGCTGGAAGTCGTTGTACATCCGGCCCTGCAGCCCGCGCGAGGCGATGAGGTCCGCCGCGTCCACCGGCAGGCGCGCCTCGTTGATCCCCCAGCCGCGCGGGTCGTGCAGCGGCATCAGGAAGACCTGCCTGCCCGCCAGCACGAGCGCGCAGACGCCGAGAGCCGGCAGAACCACGCGCGCCGCGCGCCTGCGGCCCGGGTGGGCGCTCCGGACGATCTCGAAGCCGGTCTGGCACATCCCGGGCAGCGCAAGGAGCAGGAACTTCGGAACTATCCGCGCGGCGAAGAAACACAGCGGCAGGAAACCCGCCACGAGCAGGACGTAGAGGTAGTCGCGCCGGAGCCAGCGGGCGGGAATGGCCAGGAGCGCGAGGGCGCCGAGAAAGAAGAACGGGGCGTGCCATCCCACGAGAGGGCGCATGAACTCCGCGAGCACAACCCGCTCGTCGATGAACAGGTGGCTGGCGGAATACACGTACGGGTAGAGGAAGAACGGGTTTGCGAGCGAGCCGATGACGAAGCCGAGGGCGGCCCGGACCGCGACGCCGAAGTCCCTCCTCCCCGGGGACAGAGCGGCGTGGACGATGAAGGCCGCACAGACCGCCAGTCCGAAGATCACGCCGGGATGAACGTTCGCCCAGAGGCACCCCGCGGCGCCGAACCAGAGCGGCAGGAACCGCGACTTCCGTTCCCACAGATTCAGCAGCAGAGCCAGCCCGAGGAAGGTCATCAGGTGCGGACGCGGCACAAACCGAAACTGCGAGGCAGCCACGGCCGCAACGAGAAACGGCGCAAGGCGAAGCCAATCGAAAACGGTCGCGTCCGGGAGCCGTCTCCGCATGGTATCCACGGTCAAGGCGAAGGCCGCCGCCGCCACGATCGCAACGAAGACGGAGTCGGCCGCCTCGGCGCCGGCGGCGTGCACTTGATACACGATCGCACCGAATAGCCACTCCGCGTTCTTCCACGGGTAGGAGCCCCAGGTGAACGACATCGCGTTCTCGGTCGGGAACGACCCCGACCAGAGGAGCTTTCCAAACGCGAGGTGAAAGTAGAGGTCCGGGTCCGAGACGCGGTAGCAGGCGAGGGCCAGCGTGAACAGAAACGCAACGAGAACGGGGAGAGCCCGGAACAGGGCCGCGCGCCTCATCCCGTCCTAGCGCGCCGCCAGCCTCGCCTTCACGTCGCGGAAGTTGTAGTCCTCGGCGAGGATCTTCTCGAAGACCTCGCGCGCCTTGTCCTTTTCCCCCGCGCGCTCGTGGCACAGGGCGAGGAAGTAGTACGGCTCGAGCGTCGCCCGCTGGATCGGGCGCCCCGCGATGACCTTCGTGAACTTCTCCTGGGCGAGGCCGGCCTGCCCCCGCTTGAGGAAGATCATCCCCACCAGCATCGACGCCTGCGGGTAGTGCTGCGCGGAAGCGTCGATCTGCTGCAGCGCGGTGAGCGCGCGGTCCAGCTCGCCGAGCTTCGCGAAGAGGCGTCCCGCAGGGTAGAACTCGCCGGCCTGTTCGTACAGCTCCGCCGTCCGCTTCGGTTCGCCGCCGGCCCTCTCGAGCACCTGCGCCGCCTCCAGCGGCCGGCCGGCCTTCGCGAACGCCTCGGCCGCCCGCGGCAGGTCGTTGAGCAGCGAGAAGATGTCCGCTGCCTCCGAGAAAAAGCCCCCGCGGAAGAAAAGGTCCGCCGCCCGCGACAGCTCGCCGATCTCCTGGCAGTACGTCGCCGCCTGGATCAGGTCGCCGGCCTTCTCCGCCCACTGCGCCGCCTGCCGCGCGTCCCCCTGGTCGTACCAGTAGCCCGACAGCGCCGCGTAGCCGCGGGCGGCGTCGCCGCCCTTGGCGAAGCTGGCCGCCGCCCTCTCCGGGTCGCCGGCCTTGAGGAAGGCCTCGCCGGCGCGCGCGTGCTCCCCGATGTGCTCGAAGTTCGCGGCCGCCTCCGTGAACAGTCCCGCCTTGAGGTAGAGATCGGCGCCACGCGCCAGGTCGCCCTGCGCGTCGCACATCTGCGCGGCGCCCGCGTAGTCGCCCCGCTGGATCAGCAGTTCCATCGCCTCACGCCGCGATTCGTCGCCCCGCGGCGCCTCGGCGGCGGTCGCGACCGGC
>DATDCY010000047.1 GCA_036524115.1 bacterium
GCCGGTGCGGGGTTCGGGGCGGAAGCCGGGGCGCCGGCCGGGGCCTGGAGCGGCGAGGCGGCCGGCTTGGGAGGTTCGGCGTCTTTGGGCGTCAATTTTAGATCATCCACAAGGAAGCGGACCTCCATGTAAGTCAGCCGCAGCCCGAAATCTGTCGCGAGCTGATTCTGAATTTCCGAAAGCTTGAGCCCTTGCCGAATCCATTCGGCGACTTTCGTGCGTTGTGCTTCGTCCAGGTTCATATCGTTCCTGCTGAATAGTTCGTGGTGGAGGCGGGCCAATGCAACTCTTTTCTGCCCGCCGCCCCGGCTGTTTAGCCGGACACCGCCGTTTTGGTGCAGGAGACGAAGGCCCTCATCTCTCGATGACGGGGGAATCTCGGGGTTGTTCTCGAGCGGCGGCCCCAGTGTGCGGTTTCTCACGAGGTACTACGGCGAGGTCAGTGAGCCTCTCGTGGGGCGCCAGGGAAGTCGGGTCTCCAGCCGCCCCCGGGCGTGGCCATCGTGACGGCCCCGCTCGTCGGCCGGTTCTACCGTTCGCCGTCGCCGGAGGCCGGTCCCTACGTCGAGGTCGGCGACCGGGTGCGCAAGGGCCAGGTGCTCTGCATCATCGAGGCCATGAAGCTGATGAACCAGATCGAAGCCGAGCAGGCGGGCACCGTGCGGGCGGTCCTCGCGGAGGACGGCAAGCCCGTCGAGTTCGGGGAGCCGCTCTTCGAGATCGACACGACGGGCTAGGGCGCGGCGGGGGCGATGTTCCGCAAGATCCTGATCGCGAACCGCGGCGAGATCGCCGTCCGGATCATCCGCGCCTGCCGCGAGCTGGGCATCCGCACGGTCGCGATCTACTCGGACGTCGACGCACCGAGCCTGCACGTGCGCCTGGCGGATGAGGCCGTCTGCGTCGGTCCTGCCGAGAGCGCGCGCAGCTACCTCTCGATCCCGGGGATCATCAGCGCCGCGGAGATCACCGGGGCCGAGGCGATCCACCCCGGTTACGGCTTCCTCGCGGAGAACGTCCACTTCGCGGAGGTCTGCGAGAGCTGCCGCATCGGCTTCATCGGCCCGTCCGCGCGGGCGATGAAGCTCATGGGCGACAAGTCGAGCGCGCGCGATCTCGTGCGCCGCGCCGGCATGCCGCTGATCCCGGGGAGCAAGGCCGTGATCCAGAGCGAGGCGGAGGGCCTGGCGGCGATCCGCGCGATCGGCCTGCCCGTGATGATCAAGGCCAGCGCCGGCGGCGGCGGCAAGGGGATGCGCCTCGTCCACCACGAGGAGGAGTTCGGCAGCCTGTTCCTGCAGGCGCGCACCGAGGCGCAGGCGGCCTTTGGCGTGCCGGACATCTACGTCGAGAAGTACCTCGAGGAGCCGCGCCACATCGAGTTCCAGATCCTCTGCGACAGCCACGGCAACGCGGTGCACCTCGGCGAGCGCGACTGCTCGATCCAGCGGCGTCACCAGAAGCTGATCGAGGAGTCCCCGTCCACCGCGGTGCCCCCGCGGCTGCGGCGCGAGATGGGCCGCACCGCGGTGCGCATCGCCGAGCGCGTCGGCTACACGGGCGCCGGCACGATCGAGTTCCTTCTCGACCGCAAGGGCAACTACTACTTCATGGAGATGAACACGCGCATCCAGGTCGAGCACCCGGTCACCGAACTGCAGACCGGCGTCGACCTGATCAAGGAGCAGATCCGCATCGCCGCCGGCGCGAGCCTGCGCTACGACCCGAAGACGCAGTTCCCCGAGGGGCACACCATCGAGTGCCGCATCAACGCGGAGGACCCGGAGCGCTTCACGCCCTGCCCGGGGACGATCACCGAGTACCACGCGCCCGGCGGGCCCGGCATCCGCGTCGACAGCGCGGCCTACGCCGGGTGGAAGGTGCTGCCGCACTACGACTCGCTGGTGTCGAAGCTGCTCGCCCACGGCCACACGCGCGAGGAGGCGATCCTGCGCATGCTTCGCGCGCTCGAGGAGTACCGGATCTGCGGCATCAAGACGACGATCCCGCTGCACCTGCGGGTTCTGCGCGACCTGGACTTCATCCAGGGGCGCTTCTCGACGCAGTTCCTCGACACCTTCCTGCGCAAGTGAGCGCGACCCGGGCGCCGCGGCTGATCGTCATCCCGGACCCGCGCTTCGTCCGCCGAAGAACGAAGACGGGGACGGATTCATATTCCGGCGAACGCGGCAGGAGCGTGGGCGTTGCCGGCGCGGAAACTAGATCTGTCCCCGCTTGGGAGGGGCTGGCGCTCGCGGCTCTCGCCGGCGGCGCCGATGCGATCCAGCTGCGTGCCAAGCACCTCCCCGACGCCCAGGTGATCGTCCTCGGTCGGCGGCTCGCCGCCGCCTGCCGCGAGCGCGGCGCGCTCTTCTTCGTCAACGACGACGCGGCGGCGGCGCTCGCCTGCGGCGCGGACGGCGTCCACGTCGGCCCGGGCGACTCCGCGCCTGACGAGGCGCGGCGCCTGCTCGGGCCGCGCGGGCTCATCGGCGTGTCCATCTACGCGGCGGCGGACGTCGCGGCGGCCGAAGCGGCGGGCGCGGCCTACGTCGCCGTCGGGGCGGTGTTCCCGACGGCCACCAAGAAGATCGCGCCGGTCGGCCTCGAGGGGGTGCGCCGGCTGCGGGCGGCGACGCCGCTGCCGATCGTCGCCATCGGCGGGATCACGGCGGGGAACGCCGCGTCGGCGATCGCCGCGGGCGCGGACGGCGTCGCGGTGATCTCCGCGGTCAGCGGGGCGGCGGACCCCGAGGCGGCGACGCGGGAGCTGCGGGCGGTGGTGGCGGAAGCCCTCGCGGCCAGGGGCGCCTAGAGCGAGGATTCCCGTTGCGGGGCGGGTGGGCGCGGGGCATACTCGTGCCGGCCCCGACCCCGAGGAGGTGAGCGATGCAGTTCCCGGCCGACCTCAGATACACGAAAGAGCACGTCTGGGTCCGCCTCGAGGGCGCGGAGGCGGTCGTCGGGATCACGGACCACGCGCAGAAGGAACTGGGGGACATCGTCTTCGTCGAGACCCCGCGGCCGGGCGCGACGCTGACGCGGGGCAAGCCGTTCGGCGTGGTCGAGTCCGTGAAGTCGGTGTCGGATCTCTACGCCCCGCTCGGCGGCACCGTCGCGCGCGTCAACGAGGCGCTGGCGTCGACGCCGGAGATCGTGAACAAGGACCCGTACGGCGCCGGCTGGATGATCGCGGTCTCGTCCGTCGACGCCGCGGAAGTCGCGGGCCTGATGGACGTGGCGGCCTACGAGACGCTGGTGAGGGAGGTCACAGGAGGTTGACAGAATCCAGCGTCATTAAATAAAGTTCGAAATCGGTCCGCTAAGTTAACGTGCCGTCGCATGCCACCAAAGGGAGGGGCGCATGAAAAGGCAGGTTGGGAAGGCTGGACAGTCGCTGCTAATCCTGTTGTCACTTATCCTCGTACCACTGTTGATGGCTGCGGTCCCGGCGGCCGCGCAGACGATCGCAGTCACCGCGCCGAACGGGGGCGAGACGTGGACCGCAGGATCCTCCTGCACCGTCAACTGGACCACCATCGGGGATGTCGACCAGTTGGTGACGATCTCTCTCTACAAGTCGGGGATACTGGATCGGGTCATCACGCCGTCCATCGCGACGACGGGGAACTCGGGGGCCTATGTCTGGACGATACCCAACGACCCGGCCGACCCGGTGGCCCCCGGGGCGGACTACATGATCAGGGTCGCCAAGGCGTCTGACCCCACAGTCTTCGACGAGAGCGATGCCGCCTTCACCATCGCCCCGCCCATCCCGCGCCTGATCACCGCCCCGGCAGGGGGGGAAATCTGGCACATCGGCTCGCCGCAGACGATCACGTGGCGCAAGGAGGCCTTCCTCGGCACCAACGTCAACATCAGGCTCTTCAGGGACCAGCAGGCGCCCTCCCCGGGCGCCGAGACGATCATCGTCCTCAACGCGCCCAACAACGGCTCCTTCATCTGGGCCATCCCCCCGGGCACTGAGCCTGGCTCGACGTACCGCGTCAAGGTTCATGGCGTGATCGCCGGGACCGAGGTCACCGGCGACTTCGCCTACAGCGACAACTACTTCAGCATCGTGGAGCCTGGCTTCCAGGTGCTCAGCCCGAACGGCGGGGAGAACTGGGTGGCGGGGACGACCCGCTCGATCATCTGGGGTGCCGCCGCGGCGGCCGGCGCGGATGTCCGCATCGAGCTCTACAAGGGCGGCTCTCTCGAGACGGTCATCGCCGCCTCGACGCCCAACACGGGCGGCTTCCCCTGGCCGATCCCTGCCGATCAGCCGCTCGGGAGCAACTACGTCGTCCGGGTGACCTCGGTCGCCGACCCGACGCTCTTCGACGAGAGCGACGCGCAGTTCACGATCGGCTCGTCGGCAAGCATCATCTCCTACCCGGTCGGCGGCGAGGTCTGGGTCACCGGCACGCCCGAGGTCATCTCCTGGCGCCTGGACGCCGTCCCGAGCAGCACCGCAAACCTCTATCTCGTGCGCGGGCAGTCCGACCCGAATCCGGGCGGCGAGAGCATCATCATCCTCGGCGTGCCGAACACCGGCTCCTTCTCCTGGAACATCCCGAAGTCGATCCCGCCGGACGTCAACTACCGGGTGAAGCTGGAGTACAAGGTGATCGTGGGCGATACGGAGGTCACCCGCTCCACCTACAGCGACAACTACTTCACCATCACCCAGCCGAGCTTCCAGGTGCTCACGCCCAACGGCGGGGAGAACTGGCTGACGGCGACGACCCAGTCCATCACCTGGATGACGAGCGCCGCCGCCGGCGCGTTCGTCAACATCGACCTCTACCGGGGCGGGGCGCTGTACAGCCCCATCATCGCGAACGTGGCCAACACCGGCAGCTACGCCTGGGCGATTCCCGCC
Organism: bacterium; assembly: GCA_036524115.1. Classification (NCBI taxonomy): domain Bacteria; species bacterium. Next base: position 4,886 of record DATDCY010000047.1, read on the forward strand.
GGGCAGGCGCTGGGGAACGACTACACGATCCGGGTCACCTCGGTCGCGCAGCCGACGCTCTTCGACGAGAGCGACACGCCCTTCACCATCGCCACCTCGGCCAGCATCATCACCTCCCCCGTCGGCGGCGAGGTCTGGCTTTCCGGCACGTCGCAGACGATCGCCTGGCAGCAGGGCTCCGTGAACAGCGACGCCGTCAGCCTCTATCTCGTGCGGGGGCAGTCCGACCCCAACCCCGGCGGCGAGACGATCATCATCCTCAACTACCCGAACAACGGCTCGTTCTCGTGGACGGTCCCGACGTCCATCCCGCCCGACAGCAACTATCGCGTCAAGCTCGTCGCCGGCGCCGTGGAGACGTACAGCGACAACTACTTCACGATCACCCAGCCGAGCTTCCGGATGCTCGCGCCGAACGGCGGCGAGACCTGGGTGGCGGGGATGACGCGGACGGTCACCTGGGCGACGGGTGCCGCCGGCGCCACGGTGCGCCTCGACCTCTACAAGAGCGGTGCGCCCTATGCCGTCATCGCCAACCCGACGGCCAACACCGGCAGCTACACCTGGTCGATCCCGGCCGGCCAGACGCCCGGCGATGATTACACGATCCGGGTCACCTCGATCACCGATCCGACGCTGTTCGACGACAGCGACGGCGCGTTCAGCATCGGCTCGTCGGCCGGCATCATCACCTCGCCCATCGGCGGCGAGGTCTGGCTCGGCGGCGAGATGCAGGCGATCACCTGGAGGCAGGACCTCATCGACGCCACCACCGTGACCCTCGCGCTCGTGAAGGGGCAGTCCGACCCGAGCCCGGGCGGCGAGACCCCGATCATCGCGAACGTCCCGAACAACGGCTCGTTCGCCTGGACGATCCCCGCCTCGATCCTCTCCGACAGCGACTACCGCGTGAAGCTCGTGGGCGGCCCGGTCACGGCCTACAGCGACAACTACTTCTCCATCCAGCAGGCCGACCTGCGGGTGGTGTCGCCCAACGGCGGCGAGAAGTGGCTGGCGGGGTCCACGCACACCATCACCTGGACGACGACCGGTGTCGCGGCCCCGAACGTGCGGATCGACCTCCTCAAGGCCGGCAAGCTCAACAGCGTCATCTCCACGTCCGCGCCCGACAGCGGCTCCTACGCCTGGACGATCCGCAACGAGCAGAACCCCGGCGCGGACTACACGATCCGCGTTGCGTCCCTGGCGAACGCGCAGGTGGCGGGGGAGAGCTTCGAGGGCTTCACCATCCTCTCGGAGCCGCCGTACGACATCATCCTCTCCGACGACACCGCCCAGACCTACGCCCCGATCGGCACCGCTGTCGGCACGTTCAGCACGCTCGACCCGAACCCCGGTGACACCTTCACCTACTCGCTCGACTTCTGCGTCGCTTGCGACAACGCCTCGTTCCGCATTGCCGGCAACCAGCTCCAGACGGGCGAGGTCTTCATGACGGCCGGGGCGACGAAGACCATTTCGGTGACCTCCACCGACCAGAGCGGCCAGTCGGTGAAGCGGGACTTCAAGATCCACGTCGTGACGCCGAACCAGGCGCCGACCGACATCTCGCTGAACGACAGCGTGATCGTCACCGGGCTGCCGTCCGGCACGAGGGTCGGGGAGTTCAGCTCGGCCGACCCGAACACCGCGGACCCGAACTTCGGCGAGACGTTCCTGTACACGCTGGTCAACACGCTGGCATTCCCGGACAACAGCGACTTCCGGATTGTCGGCAACCAGCTCCAGACCGCGACGATCTTCGCGAACGCGGCCACCCTGACCAAGACCATCCGCGTCCAGTCGACGGACAAGGGCGGTTTGTTCCGGGTCGAGACGTTCACGATCACCGTGAGCGTGAACGAGGCGCCCGTGCTCGCGCCCATCGGCAACAAGTCCGTCAACGAGGGGCAGCTGCTCTCGTTCACGCTCTCGGCCAGCGACCCCAACGGCGACCCGCTGGTCTTCTCCGCCTCGAGCCTCCCCTCCGGGGCGACGCTCACCGGGGCGGCCTTCAGCTGGGTCCCGAACAACACCCAGGCCGGCGTCTACACCGTGCACTTCGAGGTGACGGACGGGGCGATGGTCGACTTCGAGGACATCACCATCACCGTCAACGACGTCAACCCGACGCTCTTCTTCGAGCAGTTCACCGACGGAACGTCGGCTGGGGACACGAACTGGACCAAGAACGCCGGTCTCTGGACCGTCACCGCGGGCAAGCGCTACCGGGCGACGTCCGCCGCCGTGACCAGCCTCTCGACGGTCAAGACGGCGTTCCTGCCGCGCATCTCGGCGGGGCGGATCGAGGGCCTGGTGCGGATGATCACCCTGACGGCAGGCCAGAACGTCATGCTGGTCTTCTCGTTCCAGGACGGGACGAAGTACCGTTACGTGCAGCTCATCCCCGGGGCGGGCGGTCTGCCCGGCGAGATCCGGGTCGGTCAGGCGGGGTCCTTCGGCGGGGTCGGCGCCGGCATCAAGGCGCGCAACGCCGTTGCCGCAGCCGTCGCGACCGATTACCCGTTGCGGATCGATGCCTACACGGACGGCAGGACGAAGGTCTACTATCGCGGGGTTCTCGTGCTGAACTACAAGTTCCCCACGGCCGTGGCCGGTCTCGTGGGCGTCGGTGTCGTGCGCAACGGTGCCGAGTTCGACAACTTCCGGGTGTCCGACACGACGGTGCTGCCGGCCTGGGCGGCCAGGCCGGCGGTCGAAGCCGCGGAGTAGGCCGGAGAAGGCCCGTTACGTCCTGAAGCGGGATCGGGCCGGGTCCCCTGACCGTGGGTCGGGGGACCCGGCCTTTTTTTCTGGAACCGGCCGGGAGGCGATGCGCCCATGCCCGAAACCACCGATTGCAGCGCGCCCCTCTGGCGCCTCATCGACTCCGGCCCCGGGGACGGCGCCTGGAACCTCGCGCTCGACGAGGCGATCTTCCGCTGCGTGCGGGAGCGGCGCAGCCCGCCCACGCTGCGTCTGTACGCGTGGGACGCACCGGCGCTCTCGCTCGGCTACGCCCAGGACGCCGCTCGCGAGGTGGACCTGGCGGCGTGCAGGGCGCGGGGCATCGCGGTCTTGCGCCGCCCGAGCGGCGGCCGTGCGGTGCTGCACGACCGCGAGGTGACCTACAGCGTGGCCGTGCCGGCCGGGGAGGCCGGCTTCGGCTCGGGCCTCGACGAGGCGTACCGTGCCGTGGCGGCCGGGCTGCTCGCCGGCTTGCGGCTCCTCGGCGTCGATGCCGCGCTCGCCCTCCGGGCGCCCACCGGGGCCCGGCCGCTCCGGCACCCCGGGTGTTTTGCGTCGGCGTCGCGCCACGAGATCGTCGCGGGAGGACGCAAGATCGTCGGCAGCGCACAGCGCAGGAGCGGCGGCGCGTTTCTCCAGCACGGCTCGATCCTTGTCGAGGGGCACGCCGAGGCGCTGGGGCGGCTCCTGCTCTCGCCGCAGCGGATGGAGGGCGCCGCCGTGATGACGGGTCTTCGCGACCTGCTGCAGCCGTGCCCCGGCTACCCCGAAGTCTCGGCCGCCGTGGCCGAAGGGTGCGCCGCCGCGTGGGGCGCGCGGCTGGTCCGCGGCGCGCCGTCCGCCGACGAAATGGAAATTGCCCGCGAACTCGAAGGCGAGGTGCGGCGCGTTGACAAGGCCCGGACGCCGGGCCTACCATGCGCGGGTATTCCCAGCAGGTCGCTGAGGATGCAGGAGGACGCGTACTGATCGCGAAGTGCACGCGCGGAACGACGTGCGTGCGCGGGGGGTTCCCTGCGCGCGGAGCGGCGCGGTGCGCCCTGTGACCGGCTAGGAGCGACATGGCGGCCGACAAGCGGACCCTGCAGCGCGACGTCCTCAAGCTGACCCAGGCGGGCAAGCTCGACAAGGCCGTCGAGGCTTATCGCGCGATCATCAAGCTCGACCCCAAGGACCCCCAGGTCCGCAACAACCTCGGCGACCTGCTCGCGAAGCTCGGCAAGAAGAAGGACGCCATCGCCGAGTACCAAGAGGGGTCGGCCCTCTACGAGAAGGACGGCTTCGGCCCGCGCGCCATCGCGCTCACGCAGAAGGCCGTCAGGCTCGACCCCGAGCAGCCGGCGGTGCTGCTGAAGCTCGGCGATCTCTACGCGGCGCAGAAGCTGCGCGTCGAGGCGCGCGCGATCTTCGTGCAGCTCGCGGAGCGCCACGAGAAGCGCCATGAGGTCGCCGCCGCGCTCGAGATGTTCCGGCGGATCGCCGACCTCGACCCCGAGAACCTCCCCGTGCGCGTCAAGCTCGCCGGGATGTTCGAGAAGCAGAGGCTGGCGGAGAAGGCCTCCGACGAGTATGTCCGCGCCGCCAAGGGCTACGCGGCCCGCAAGGAGCGGGATCCGGCGGCGCAGCTGCTCGTGCGCGCCTTCAAGCTCTTCCCGGCGAACCTCGAGGCCCGGCGGCTGCTCGCGGACGTCTACGCGCAGCGGCAGGAGTGGTCCGTCGTCGTCGGGCTGCTCGAGACGCCGGTCGCGCGCGGGGTGTCGGACGCCGCGATGACGGTGCTCTACGCGGACGCGCTGACGCGGGTCAACCACGCGCGGGAGGCGGCGGCGCTGCTCGAGAAGCTCCAGGCGGCCGACCCCAACTCCGTGCCGGTGAACCTCGTCCTCGGCCGCGCGTACCTCAAGGCGGGCGAGGTCGAGAAGGGCGGGGCGGCCCTCAACCGCTGCGTCGGGGCGCACATCGCGGAGAACCGCCTCGACCTCGCGGGGACGCTGCTGCTGGAGCTGGCCGCGGCGGCCCCGGAGGACGACCGGGTGCAGCAGCGGATCATAGAGGTCGCGCAGAAGCGCGGCGACGCCGCGGCGGCCGCCGACGGGTACCTGAGGCTCGCCGCGATCTACGAGAAGAAGGGCCTGGCACGGAACGCCGTCGGCGCCCTGGAGCGATTCCTCGAGAGCCGGCCGGGCGACGCTGCGGCGTCCGCGCA
>DATDCY010000048.1 GCA_036524115.1 bacterium
GCGCGCGTGGAAGCCCTCCTCCTTGTCGGTGGCGGGCCGCGAGGGGCCGTCGGCGCGCAGGGGGGCCGGCGCCGCGAGGAGCAGGGGAACGAGGGCAACCAGGGCCAGGGCCCGGGCAGGCCGGCAATCGCGCGCGAAAACGACGTTCATCGACATCCTCCCATCGCCGAGTGTGCGGGGCGACTGTAGACGGTCTTGCGAGGGGAGATCAAGCCCTCCTAGGGCCCCGCCGCGGCGGGCGCGGCCGGCTCCGCCGGCGTGGCGGGCACGGTCGCCGCCCGCGCCTCGCGCACCTTGAGCGAGCGGTACCAGGAGTAGCTCAGCGAGAGCGCGAAATCGAGGTAGTCGGTCTCGTAGCTCTTGAACTCGACGGGCCCCGCGATGCTGAACGCGAGCGTCCAGGGGCCGCGCCGCGCCTCCATGAAGAGCGAGAACGCCGGCAGCGCGTCGTCGATCTCGATGCGGCGACGCTCGGGGTTCTCGACCACCGTCTTCCCTGACCCGTGCTCCGCGCGGTTGAGCAGGATGTCGCCGCGGGCGCGCAGGTAGCCGATTCCGAGCCCCAGGCCGGCCCGGGTCTGGTCGACGTAGCCGCCGCGCTGGTTCTCGCCGATCCAGTTGAGCGTCGGGACGAGGTAGGAGGCGTAGCCGTCGACCGATGTCCCGACGTCCTCCGTGTCGCCGAAGAGCCAGTCGCCGTCGGGCGGCGTCTGCTCGTCCATCGAGAAGGCCGTGGCGTTCAGGATCAGGTTGAGCCCGTACCTGCCGCCCGTGCCCCAGGTGAGCATCGGCGACCCGATGGTCAGCGTCGGCATGAGCCGCGACGACGCGAACTCGCCGTAGGGGCCATCGGGCGAGTGGACGCGGAACACCTGCGAGCGGACGGAGGCGCCGAGATCGAGGAACGGGCCGAGGTAGTCGCGGAGTTCCTGCGCCGCGCCGGCTTGCGGCGCGCCCAGCAGCGCGAGCGCCAGTGAGAAGACGACGGCGAGCTTCTTCATGTCGTGTGCCCCCCCGGTGCGGTGAGGTTCGCCGCCGGCTGCGGACCGTGCCGCGCGACATCCTGAGTGCCGCGTTGATGGTAGGAGAGGCGAAGCCGCAAGTAAAGGTGCGGGGCGCGGTTGACATCGACCGGCGGGTCGGATAAGTAATCCGAACGCCCCGCGGAGCCCCGGCGGTCCCGGCGGCCGATCCACCCCGGGTAAACGTGGCTCCGCACGAGGGGCGGTCCGCTCGTCGCCCCGACGGTCCTCCACGGGAGCGGCGCGGCATGAAGGCTGGCAGGGTTCTCCTTCGGATCGCCAAAGTCCTGTTCCTGGTCTACGCCGCAATCTACATCGTCCGCTTCCAGACCACCAAGCCGATCGAGGGCGTGCTCGTCGACGCGAAGACGGGCAAGCCCGTGAGCAAGGCGATGGTGCATGTGAACTTTGCCTTCACCCACCCGAACCTGCTGCTGGTCGACACCACGAGCGGCGGGTTCGGCTACGGCACCTTCACCGACGAGGAGGGCAGGTTCCGCATCCCCCGCAAGAACGTGACGGCGGTCTTGGGGACCTTCGACTTCCAGGGCCTGATGGTCACACACCCCCTGTACGAGTTCCTCGACCATCATGTCTACGTGCCGAGCGACCGGAAGAAGCCGTATCGGCTCGGGACGGTGGAGCACGGCGTGCTCAAGCTCAAGCTGCCGATCATGTCGCTGGAGGACAAGTATTCGCGGCCGGAAGACGTCAATGAATTTGCCTATGCCGTGGACAACTGTGGCCCCGACTTCTACAAGACGATGAGGGACAGGTACAGCATTCGCTACAATATCGACGAGATCATGGCCGAACTCGAACGGCTATCCAAGAGATATCCCAGCGACGGACACGATGGAAGTTTCGCGTCTCGCGCGTTCAAGACACATGAGTTCCTCATGTCAGAGTTCAGGAAGACCTACTGAATGCGCGCCGCGGTAGTATCTGCGATTGCGGTGGTGACCGTCGGAAGTTCGACGGTCCTTGGACATGCCCACGACAACAAGTTCGTGCACCCATTCGGGATAAGCGACGATGCTCTCAAGAGCAGCGCGCCGGACGACATGTCAGCCTATTGGCCGCTGGACCGCTACTTCAACCGGTCGCCCGACGACGTCCCCGGCTACGACCCCGACGCCCTCTTCCCGAAGTCCCATCTCTGCAAGATCGGCACCCAGGGAACAATCGACGAGGACGACACCTTCCAGAAGTACAACTGGTTCCCCTATCTCAATCACTTCTGGAAGCCTTGGGCCCCGGTGGGAGGAACGTTCAATGCAACCGTGTACGGGCCGGATCTCTTCGACGAGGCGGTCATGCACTTCGCCGACGGCCGGGAGAAGGACGCTTTCTTCGACTTCGGCCGCTCCGTGCACGTCCTCGAGGACATGGGCTCGGTCCCGCACCTCTTCGCCGATTTCCATCCCAACGTCGCCTGGATCAATGCCAACGGTTTCGAGAAGTGGTGCAAGAACAACCGTCCCCTGCTTCAGACTTCCAGCGCCTCCGAACCCGTGACGTCCCTGCCGTCCGCGATGGAGACCCTCGGCCTCGAGACTTTCCGCGCCGCGCGCATCTCGGGCGCGCTCGAGCGCGACGAGGCGCACCCGGTGTCGGGCGACCTGGCCGGCTTGTTTCCGTCCGCGGAATACGTCTGGTACATCCCGCCGGATGCCGCCTTCGGCATCAAAGAGCACTGGTGCATCGAAGGGGCAGACTGCTACGAGGCTGGCAACGACCCCATCCGCAACGAAACCGACCGGTGGGGCCCGGCCCCCGGCCTTCCCGGCGACGACCACGGCCACTTCTACTTCCAGTTCAACCAGGAGCGCATCGTCCCCGGCAACGTCTGGAACGGCAGCGCCTGGGTGCCGAACACCGGCGGCCACTCCCTCGCCCAGCTCTGGGCCGGCGTCCCCGGGCTCGGCGTCTCGCGGGACCAGGCCCATCCGCTCATTCCGCGGACGATCGAGTACGCCGCCGGCTACCTGAAGTACCTCTGGGACTTCGTCAATCCGCCCCCGCACCTTTCCCGCGTGCGCATCGAGCAGGACCAGAACGGGGACGGCGCCATCGACCCCGCCGGCGACGAGGTGATCTGCGACCGCACGTGGGTGGCGCTCGGAGGTCCGGCCCTTCTTGATCACGCCAGCCGGGCGCTCAAGGAGGGCCCCAGCGCCCCCGCCATGCGCCTGCCCGTGCGCATCGACCTGCGTTTCAGCGAACCGGTCCGCGATGTCACCGTCGCCCTCGGCACGGACGCCCCGTCCCTCGTGCTCGGCACCGGCCTCGCGTCCGATCGCGGTCCGCCGACGGCCGCGTTCCCCGAAGGCGAGCCGCGCGTCATGCTCCCCGCGGTCGATCTCGCCGGACTACCCGACGGCCCAATCACCCTGTTCGTCACCGCCCAGGACCTCTCGAACCACGTCGAGCCCGTCGCCAGCGCGCTCGACCCCGACCCGTCCACGCGAGCGGGGCGCCTCCCGAGTGGCTTCTGGCGAAACATCGAAGAGGACGCCTCCTTCCCGGACACCGACCGCAATCACTCGTTTCGGATCGGCGGCATCGCCGTGCGCGGCACCCCGCCCTTTGGCCAGTGCGCGCCCGGCCACCCGGTGGCGCACGCCATCGAGGTCCGGAACCTGAGCCTCCCGGCGGGGACCGAGGCCACCATCGGCGCGTTTGCCAATGCCGCCCCCGGCTGGGGCACGAACGCGCCCGCCCTGGACGGGACGCCGTTCGCATTGCCCTCGCCGGGCACGGCGTGGGTTCCGACCGGGGCGTCGCTCGCCGTCTCGTGCAGCGAAGACGCCGTGACGGGACTCGAGACCTTCCTCACTGCCAGCGCCGCCGCCACGATCGCCCTGACCTCGGTCTTCGACACGGCGGTCACCGCCGGCGGCACGCCGATCAACGACCACCCCGACGACACCCAGAGCGTCACGAACAGCCGCTACCCGACGCCGTGGCCCATCGACACCGCCGCGCCCGTGGGTGTCCTGCTCAACGGGTGGGGCGCGGGGATCGGCCACCTGCTGGGGCGCTACGGCATCGCGACGGCGCCCGTGGCGCCGGACCTGCGCATCCTCAACGGCAGCAGCGCCGGCATCGAGTCGCTCAAGGTGCTCGTCGTCGGCTCCGGCGGCCTGACCAGCCTCGATCGCCTCCCCTCCTTCCGCGAGAAGCTCGCCCGCTTCGTCGACGGCGGCGGCGTGCTCATCGCCTTCACGCCGCAGCGCGGGGCGGAGCTGGCTGCGCTGCCCGGCGGGCAGGTCGCCGGCTTCGGCTGGAGCGAGGACCAGGCCTGCTTCGGCGCGGCGGCCCGGATCGCGGGGCGCGACGCTTCGCTGGCGGGGCAGACGGCGAACGTCATCGACGCCGGCGCGGACGGCTACCTCACGCGCTGGCCGGACGACGCGACCGTCCTTCTCGAGCGCACCAGCAACGGCCAGCCCGCCATGATCGTGTACCCATTCGGGAGCGGCAAGGTCTACGTTGCGACCCTCTACCCCGACTGGGGGTACGGCGCGTGGCAGTCGAGCCCCATGGAGCGGGCCCTCGTCCGCGACCTGGTGACGGCGGGTCTGGCTTGGCCGACACCGATTCCCGAGTTCCTCCCCGGCGACGCGGTCGCACTCAGCGTCCCGGTCGTCAACGGCGCGTGGGCCGACGCCGCCGGCGTCTCCCTCGAGCCGCTCACGCCCGACCGATCGCCGCTTGCCCCGGAAGTCGTCGAGACGCCGCTGGCGCAGGGGGCGTCCGCCGCGGTGCCCCTCACCCTGACGGCGCCGGAGACCGCCGGCGTGTACCCGGTCGGCTACCGGCTCCTCGACGGCGGGGGCGTCGCGCGCCAGACGAGCGCCAACGCGGCCTTCTTCGCGGTGTTCGGGACGCAGGAAACGCCCACGCCGCCTCCAGAGGGCCTGCGGCTCTGGGTGACGGCTCCCGCCGACCTCGTCCCCGTCGGGGGCGTGGCCGCGGCGACCGTCCACGTCCGCAACGAGACGGCGCAGGAGTACGCCGGCGCGATCGGCGTCACCTGGGTCCACCTCGGCCAGGGGCCGCTGCTCTGGACCACGGGCGTGAGCGTGCCGGCGGGCGGCGAGTCCACGTTCCCCGTGGAGTACCCCGTCCTCTTCGAGTACCCATTCACGCTCGTCTACGGGCTGTTCCCGTCGACGGCGACCTTCCCGCCCGCCGACTTCCAGCAGCGCGCCGCGGCCTCCGCGATGAAGGGCTTCGAGCCGTTCACCAGGAGCGCGGACGTCGCGCTCACCGGCGGCGCGCCCCTGCTGCGGCCGGGCGTGCCGTTCCCGCTCGACGTCCGCGTGGCGACGGCGGCGCCGCGCTCCTTCGACGCGGATGTCGTGCTGCGCCTCCTCAGCGCGTCGAACGGCGAACTCTGGACGGAAACGCGGACCGTCTCCCTCCCCGCCGCAGGTGCGGCCACGTTCACGGCGACCATCCTGACAACGGACGGCGAGCCCGGTTTCGCGCGCCTGCTGGCGGAGGTCCGGGCCGGTGCCACCATCGTCGGTCAGGGCACCCTCCTCCTCGAGCAACCGCCGCTGCAACTGACGATCGAGCCCCGGCTGCCGCAGCCGTGGGACCCCGCGCAGCCGTCCACGCTGGAGTTCGTCGTCCGGAACGGCGGCGCCTTCGCGACCGCCGCAGGGACCCTCACGGCGCGGATCGCCGATTCGCGCAACGCGACGCTCTGGTCGGCCGGCGCGGAACTCCCCGCCCTCGCCGCCGGCGCCGAGGCGACGGTCTCCTTGAGCGTCGTGGTCCCCGATTTGCCCTTCGGGGACGTGCGGCTGCGCTACCTGGCCGAGGTGCCCGGCGGACGGTTCGCCGCTGCGCGCGCCCTCAGGAACGACGTGCGGCTGACGCTGACCGCGACGCCCGAAACGGTCGGCGACGGAGACACCCTCGCCCTCGGCGTCTCGGCGACGAACGCCGGGGACTTCGCAATCTCGGGGACGCTCGGGCTCGAGGCCACCGGTCTGCTTCCCGCGGCGGAGGAACCCGTCACGCTCGCGCCGGGCGCCGCAATCGTCCGCGACTTCGCGGCGCCCGTGACCGAGTCGACGCCACTCGGCAGCCACACGGTCACTGCCAGCCTCCACGCGAGCGACGAGGCGACGGTCACCTCCCGGGTCGTCGTGCCGCCGGCGCGCCTCGACTATCTTCCGCCGCCTGCGGAGGCTGCGGCGGGCGGGCTGCTGAACGTCACCGCCGTCAACACCGCGCACAACACCGGCACCTTCGCCTGGTCGCTGCGGCTCTTCGCGGTGGGGATCGACCCCGACGACCCCCTCGCGGTGCCGCTCGCACAGGCCGGGGGCACGATCAGGCTCGTGGCTGCCGCCGACGCCGACCTCGATCTGGCGATCCCGGAGGGCCTGGCCACCGGAACCTACACCCTCTCGATCGACGCGCGCGACGCGGTCTCCGGGCTCTCGTTCCCGCGCCGCGATTACGTCTTCGTCCGCGGCCTCTCGGCGAGTCTCGCGGTGGCCCCCGGCCGCGCAGTGTATGCCCGGGCGGAGCCCGTGGCGGCCATGGCGACTGTGAGCAACGGCGGCGCGACCGCCCTCGCGGGGACCTCGCTCGAACTGTCCGTCGTCGGCGCCGGTGTCGTGGAAACGGTCGTCTACGGCGACACGGTCGTCGTCTCGCCGGCGGGCGACGACGCGCTCGGGGACGGCACCGCGGAGCGCCCCTTCGCCACGCCGCAACGCGGCGTCGACGCCGCCCCGGCGGGCGCCCGCGTCCTCCTCCTGGCGGGGACCTACCCCGCGGGCGTCATGCTGCGCGCGGGGACGATCCTGCAGGGCGAGGTGGTCGGCGGCGAGCCGGCCGCCGTGATCGCGGACGCCGACATCCTCGGCACATCGGGTTCCACCGTCGACCACGTCGCGGTGCGCAACGGCAACGTCGTCTACCCGGAGGACGCCAGCGACGTGCGCGTCTCCGACTGCCGGCTGGACGGCGGCGCCCGCACCGCCTCCCCGCGCGGACAGGGGATCGTCTTCCAGCTCTCCGCCTCCCGCGTGCTCATCGGCCGCAACCGTATCGCCGGCTACTCGGCCGGCCGCGCGGGGGTGCAGTTCTTCGGGCCCGCCGCCGACGTGATGATCCACGAGAACTCCTTCAGCAGCCTCACGGGATCGAGCAACAACGGCGTCATCGCGCTGGACGTGGCCGAGCGGGTCACGGTCCAGGGCAACGTCTTCTCCGCGCTGGCCGGCGGCTGCAACGGCGTGCACTTCTGGGGCGGGAGCGTGCCGTCCCGCATGCTGGCGGTCCTCGGCAACCGCTTCGACGGCATGACCGGCGGCTGCAACGGCGTGCACACCTGGACGCCGACGGAGGCGATCGAGGTGCGGGGCAACCGGCTCTCGGGCCTGTCGGGGGATGCCGGCGGCATCCACCTCTGGGAGACGACGGTCTCGGCGGACCTCTCCGACAACGCGCTCTCGGGATGGGCGGGCGACGCCAGCGGCATCCACCTCTGGGGGGGCTCCGGCGGCCCTCACCGCGACGTCAGAATCGAGAACAATCGGCTGGCGGACCTTGGCACGCTCAACGACACGTCCGGCAACAACGGCATCGTGCTCTGGCACGCCACCGAGCGCGCCACCGTGGCCCGGAATGTCCTGGAGCGGGTCGACGGCGACCGGACCTGGCTCGAATCGGGCATCGCCGTCAACGCCACCGCGAGCGCGCTGAGCATCGAGCGCAACGTGGTGCGCGAGAGCGTCGCCGGCATCGCGCTGCGCCCTCCCGCGCCGGCGCCCGGCGGCCACACGCTCGAGGCGGTGACCCTCGCCAACAACCTGCTGGCGGGCAACGATGTCGGCTTCCTCGAGGAGAACCTGCAAGCCGCGGACGACGTCGTCTTCCGGGACGGCATCGTCCACTCTTCGGCGCGCGCCGGCGTGCTCGTTCTCGGCGGCGGCCCCCGCGTCGCCGCCATCCACCACTCGGACTTCTTCGCGAACGCCCGCGACGTCGAGGGCGGATCGGACCCCGCCGGTGCCGACGGCAACCTTGCGGCCGATCCGCTCTTCGCCGATCTTGGCGGCGGCGATCTGCACCTCCTCCCCGGCTCCGCCTGCATCGACGCCGGCTCCCGGCCGACGCTGGACATCGGACCGCTCGACGACGACCTGACCGTCGTTCTCGGGCCGCGACCGGTCGCGATGGCTGCCGGCGGCAAGGTCCACTGGAGCACGACGCTTCCGGTGGCCGTGGCACCCGGAGGCACGGTCGAGCTCCCGGTCCCGGTCGAGCCGCTGGACGCCGCGGGCAGCCTGCTGCTCGTGGGACGTGTCTCGAATGCCGCGGGCCAGACCCTCGCTGCGGACACCGCGCGCTTCACCGTTCAAGCCGACCGGGTCCTGCTGTCGATCAGCGCGTCGCGCGACGCGTGGCGCCCGGGCGAGACCATTCCCGTCGCCGTCGACGTCGAGAACACCGGGGAGAGCGCCCTGCAAGACCTGCTCGTGCGCGTTTCCAGCGGCGGCGTCGAGCTCTTCGCGCAGACCATCTCCCTCGCCCCCGGGGCGGCGGCCGCGCTGGCGTTCGACACGTCGGCCTTGCAGGACACGGTCCTGCACGCCGCCGCCGGGCTCGCGACCGCCGACCTGCGAATCCGCGTCGTGCAACCCGCGGCGACCATCGACGTCGTCGGCCCCGCGGTCGCCGGCGACGAGCCGTTCCCGCTCTCCGCCCTCGTGGCCAACGCCGGCCCCGTGCCCGTCGACCTCGCGCTGGACTTCGCCGGCGGGCAGGACGCGTTCACGCTCGGGCCGGGCGAGCAGCGCGCCTTTGCGCGGACGGCGACCGTGACCCGGGACACCGTGTTCGTCGCCAGCCTCTCCGGCGACGTGACCGACACCGTCTCGCGCCTCGTCCGCTACGGCCCCTCGCTCGCGTTGCGGCTGGAGGCGGCCGAGTGGCAGGCGGCAGGCCCGGCATCCGCCACGCTCGTGCTCGCCAACGCCGGCTCCCTCGCGACGACCGCCGCGGTGTCCCTGGTCCTCGATGCGGACGGAACGGCGGCGGGCGGCCCCTGGAGCCGCGAGGTCTGGCTTGCGCCTGGCGCCGAGGTGCGCGAGCAGATCGCCCTCGGGACTCTTGGGCCGGGGGCGTACACGCTGCGCGCATCCTGCCGGGACCTCGCCGCTTCCGCGCCGGTGCGGATCGTGCAGGCGAGCGCCCCGCGCATCGTCGGGCTGGCCGTGGCGACGGCCCTGGACGCCGAGGGACGGCTGCCGGTCGCGATCCGGGTGCGCAACGACGGCGTGAACCCCCTGTCGGCCGAACTGTCCCTGGCGACCGGCTTCAGCGCCGACAGCGTCCCGGTCGCGCTGGCGGCGGGCGAGGAGCGCGAGGTCGCCTTCGCATTGACGATCGCGGAGGTCCCGCCTGGCGACTACACCGCGGTCGCCGCGCTCACGGTCGACGGCACGCCGGCGGCGTCCGCGAGCGCCCCGCTCGCGCTGCGCCCGACCTTGACCTTGACGGATGTGCCCATTGATCCCGAGCTGACCGCCGGCGCGCCGACAGAGATCGCGATCCAGGTCGGCAATGCCGGCCTGACGCGCGGCGAGGCGCGAATCCGCCTGACCTGCGGCGAGTACCACGACGAGGAGATGACCATCGCGGTGGGACCGGGGGCGACGGCGACCGCGCGCTTTCTCGTCACCGTCGCCGCGGACGCAACCTCGGACCCGATTCCGGCGACGGTCACGCTCACCGATGGCTGGAGCGGGCACCTGCAGACGCGCGGCTTCATCGCCTGGCCGATCCCCGCCTTGGGGGTGGGGCTCACCGCGTCGCTCGACCGCCCGACCTATCGGGACGGCGACACCGCGCGCATCACGTTGAAGGTGACGAACAGGCAGGGCGGACCCGCGCCCGTCCGCGTCATGGTCGGCCATGCCGAGCGGCGCGAGTCGCGCGACATCGTGGTCACACCGCCGCCCGAGGCCGTCGGCCTGGCCACATCCCCATGGGGATTCGTCCTGCTCGATTTCGGCCAGACCGAGGGAAGTCTCACTTCGTCCGCGCTCGATCTCGTCGACACCGCGAACGTCGTGGTCGCCTGGGACGCGACGATTCCTTCCGGGTGCTCGCTCGCCCTGGAAACGCGCACTGGCTCGACGGCGACGCCGGACGCGTCCTGGACGGAATGGGCGGCGGCAACATCCGGCTCCGTCGCCTCCGTCCGCGACGACCGCTTTCTCCAGTACCGGGCGCTCTTGGCCTCGCCGGCGCCGGACACGTCGCCGATCCTGCACGAGGTGCGCATCCTGCCGGCGGACCCGGACCGCAACACGACCCACACCGTCTGGGAAGACTTCACTGCTGCGGCGCTCGAGGTGCGCGTGGACTTCCCCGTGGACTTTGCCGCGGGGGACCAGGTCTTCTATGGCCTCTACGCCGAGTCGGGCCGCGCCCTCGCAATGAACCTGCTCCCGCTGCGCCGCGCGGGAACGAACCTGTCGGCCTGGACCGACCGCGACCGCTACTACCTTGGCGAGACCATCCAGCTTTCTGTCGAGACCACCGCGGCGGGCCTCCTGGAAATCGCGACGCCATGGGGATCATCGGTGCGGGACCTTCCGGGGCCGGGACTCGTGTCCGTCCCCGTCGGGATCCCGCGGTTCGTCCTGAGCGGCACCTATTCCCTGGTCGTCGAGTTCCTCGGCGAGAGCCTCACCGTGCCCGTCGAGGTCACCGGCTGGCTCGTCCGTGTGATGGAAGCGCGGCTCGACCCCGCCAGCCTCCTCCCCGGCCAGGACGCGACACTCACGCTCGCGCTTCAGTCAACCAAGTCCCTCGATGACGTCGCCATCAAGGGATGGCTCTCGGACGGGCGCTCGACGCGGGAGGCGTTCGCCCGGCCGTGCGCGCTCTCCAACGGGCTGGACATCTTCGATCTCGACGTACCAACCGGCGCCCTCCCTCCGGGGGAGTGGACGCTGTCCATCACGGTAGTCGGCGGACCGGGGGGCGGCGTGCCGCCGCTCACGCTCGCCGGCGCCGAAGTCACATTCGAGGTCCTGGCGCCGAACCGGGAGCCGGTGGCCGACGCCGGCAGCGACCTCTCGGCGCTCGAGCGCGACTGGGTCCAGCTCAATGGGACGGCAAGCGCGGACCCGGACAACGATGCGCTCGCCTGGAACTGGGTTCAGACCGCGGGTCCGGCCGTCGTGCTGCACGGGGCCTTCACGGCGCGGCCGGTCTTCGCCACACCCGAAGTCGGTCGGGACGGCGGCCGCCTCGTGTTCGCGCTCACCGTCTCGGACGGTCGGCTCACGAGCGGCGCCGACGAGGTCGAGGTCACTGTCGCGGACGCGAACCGGCCGCCCGTCGCGAGCGCGGGACCGGATCTCACCTGCCACGTCGGCGAAGCGGCGGCGCTCGACGCCACCGGGAGCTACGATCCGGACGGCGACGCCCTCGTGTTCCGCTGGGCTTTGGCGTCCCGTCCGGCCGGCAGCGCCGCGTCCATCGCGGGAGCCGGCAGTGTCGCGGCCGCGCTGGTTCCCGACGTGCCGGGCGACTACGCCGTCGCGCTCACCGTCGGCGACGGGCTGACGGAGAGCGCCCCCGACACCGTCGCGGTGAGCACCGTCAACTCGCGGCCGAGGGCGGACGCCGGCGAAGACCGCACGGTTCGCCCCGGGGACCTCGTCCAGCTCGACGGAGGCGCCAGTGACGACGCCGACGGGGATCCGCTGACATTCGCGTGGACGGTCGTCGAGCGTCCCGACGGGAGCGCCGCCCCCCTCGACGGCGCCGGCTCCGAGCACGCCTCGCTCCTTGTGGACCGGTGCGGGAGGTTCGTCGTCGAGCTGGTCGTGAACGACGGCTTGCTCGCGAGCGAGCCGGACAGCGTCGCCCTGGACTGCACGAACTCCGCGCCCGTAGCCGACGCCGGCCCCGACCGCGCGGCCCGCCTCGGAGAGCGCGTGCGCCTCGACGGGACCGCCAGCAGCGACGTCGACGGCGACCCGCTCTCGTTCGCCTGGGCCTTCACCGCCCGGCCGGCCGGAAGCGCGGCGGCCCTCGACGACCCCGCCGCGCCTTCGCCGTCGTTCACGGCGGACCGGACCGGCAGCTATGCGTTGACGCTCGTCGTCGACGACGGCAGCGTCGCGAGCGGGCCCGATGGCGTGGGCGTCGCGGTCAACGCGGGCGCCGCGGGCGCGACGATCGGCCTCGCGCCCGCCTCGCTGCGCCTGGTCGCGCCCCCGATCTCGCTGCGGGCGCGCATCGAACTGCCGGACGGCTTCACCGCGCGTAACATCGACCCGGCGGCCGCGGCGATCACCGCAATCGGCAAGCGCGTGCTGTCGCGGCCGGTGCGCCGCATCGCCGCACGAGGCGCGGTCATCACCGACGTCGACCGCGACGGCCGCCCCGAGATGAACCTGCACTTCCCCGCCCGGCCGCTGCTGCCCTGGCTGCGCGCCGGCACGCGGGTCGCTCTGACCCTCAGGGGCCCGCTCAAGCCCTGGGGGCGGTTCCTCGGCTCGGCCTACCTCAGGGTCGCGCCCTGAGCGCGGGCGCCGGTTGCCGGCGCGAGCTGCGGCGCGTATGCTTCCGCCATCCACGGCGCCGAATTGGGCGTACGTCTCGCGTCTTGCCTATGACAGGGAGGGGTCACCGATGATGGCATCGAGCTCTCGCCGCCGCTGCACCGCGCTGCTTGCCCCGGCGCTGCTCCTGCTGGCGACGGCGGGTGCACCGCGGCACGCCCGCGCACAGGCGCTCGTCTGGACCAGGACGTATGACGGCGGGAACACGGAGGATTACGGCGCCGCCGTGGGTGTCGGCCCCGACGGCAGCGTGTACGTCGCCGGCCGCACGGGCGAGTGGTACGACGGCAATCTGTTCCTGAGGAAGTACTCGGCGGACGGCGCGCCCCTCTGGACGAGGACGTACGACGGCGCCGACGACCGCGACGAGGACTGGGCGCGGGGCCTGGCGGTGGACCGCTGGGGCAACGTCTATGTCGCCGGCCAGACGTGGGACGCGGAGCACCGACAGTTCCTGCTCCTCCGGAAGTACTCTTCCGCCGGCACACTGCTTTGGTCCAGGACGTACCGCGGCGCCTCCGACGCCCAGGGCTGGGACGTCGCGGTGGCGCCGGATGGCACCGGCGTTTATGTCACCGGGATCGCCTATGCCGGCTTCGCGCGCGGTGATGACATCATCCTCCGGAAGTACTCCGCGCAAGGTGCTCCCCTCTGGACCACGTTCTACAACGGGACGGGCAGCGGTTACGACGAGGGCCACGGAGTCGCCGTCGCCCCCGACGGCAGCGTCTACGTGACCGGGTCTACGGAGGTCCCGGGCCCCGCGGCGCGGCTGGTACTGCTCAAGTACGCGCCCTCCGGCGTCCGCCAGTGGGTCACGCTGTACGGCGGGCCGAGAAGCGACTTCTTCCTCGGAGGCATGGGCGTCGCCGCCGGCCGCGACGGCAGCGTCTACGTCACGGGCGACACCTACAGCGCCACGCGGCAAACGGACCTGCTCTTCCAGAAGTACTCGAAGGGCGGGAAGCTGCTCTGGACGAAGGCCCTCGACGGCGAGAGCCGCCTCGACCGGGGAGACGGCGTGGCGGTCGGCCCGGACGGCACGGTCTACGTCACCGGCAAAGTGGGGACGGCCCTGGAATCGGACAACCTCATCCTCCGCAGATACTCACCGTGGGGCGGGCTGCGCTGGCAGACGATCTACAACGGCGATGCGAGCGGCTCGGACGTGGGCCTTGGCGTCGCGGTCGGCCAGGACGGGAGCATCTACGTGTCGGGCCGGACCTCGGTCCCCGGTCAGGGGTGGGACCTCCTGCTGCAGAAGTACCAGTAGGCCGCTGAGGGAGGGGGTCGTCGCGGCGCGGGCCCCGTCACTTCCCGCAGGCCTGCACCGCGAGGGTCTCGGCCGCCAGCCCGTGAGCCTCGAGCCTGAAGGCGACCTGCTTGATGCAGGCGGCCGTCTCCTTCGCCGGATTGGCGTTGGCGCAGGCCCTCGCGGCCAGCAGGTCGGCGACGTCGTCCCGGGCGTAGGAGAAGGAGTGCTTCACCTCCCGCATGCAGGCGACCGTCTCGTCGGGGTCGACGACGCCGACGCAGGCGACCGCGCCGAGGGCGTCGGCCGCGTCGCCGCGCGCGTCACTGAAGAAGGACACCTTCGAGATGCACTTGCTGATCCGCCGCACCTTCTCGTCGAACTCCTTGCCCCCGGGCTCGCCGCTGCCCGACGGCGATATGCCGGCGCAGGCGATCACCCCAATGATCTCGGCGTTGGCGCCCATCACCATGCTGGAGGAGGCCACGCGCTTGATGCACTCGCTCACGAGCTTGCCGTCCGCGGCGCCCGCCCGCGTCGGCAGAGCCACCAGGACGAGCGAGGCCGCGAGTGCGGCGGCCGCCAGGCCGAGGCGGCGGCCCGGCGCTCCGGATCCGGGGTTCGACACCGCTTCGCTCACCGCGCCTACGGCTGGGTCGCGATCGGCGCCATCCAGTCGTCCATGGCGGTGATGCCGCCGAACGTCCACTGGATCTTCTGGTAGGTGAGCGCCAGCTCGAGTGCGGCGCTGCCGGCCGGGTTCTTGTCGTCCGGGTTCACGGTGGTCTCGCTCGCCACGTTCGCGTTCGTGAGCATGATGGAGCCGACCCTGGTGGGGACCATGACGCCGTTTCTCAGCATCTCCCGGTAGAACGCGATCTCGACGCTCAGGAGGTTCTCGTTGGTGACGAGGGCGTTGATGAACATGGGGCCCGACTTGTCCAGCGGGATCTTGACGACCAGCGGCTTGTGCTGCGTCCGCCCGGTCGGCAGGCCGCTTACCGGGTCCCGGGGGCTGATGACGTTGTGGTCGAGATCGAGCACCCTCATCCAGCCCTCCAGGCCCTTGAGCGTCACGCTGCCCCTGATCTGGCCCTGCTTGGCCGCCGTCGCCGTCATGTACATCGTGTCGGCGGCGAGGGCGCCGCCCGCGAGTACGAGCAGCGCGCAGATCGAAACGACCGATGCCAGTGCGAAGCGCTTCATGCGTCCCTCCTCCTCAACCCAGACGGTAACCGGTTACACTCTAGATACTCCGGGGAACGCGGTCAACAATCGCGCGCGACCCGTCACCTCGTGATCGTGAACGCCTTGTTGCTCACGTCGAAGCAGTTCGGGTTCGCCGTGCTGCGCACGCGGACCGTGTACCCCCCCGCCGGCACCTGCGCCGCCGGGATCGTCCAGGCGTACGAGCCCCTCCCCGCCGCGCCGATCGGGACGCTCGCGGCTATGGTCCGGTTGAGGACCCCCGCCTTGTAGAGGTCGAGCCGTACGGCGCTGCCGGGGCTGTACCGGTAGGTCCACGCCACCGTGTAGGTTCGTCCCCGCTTCCAGAACTGCCCGCCGTTGGGCGCGGTCAGCGTCAGCGCCGGCGCGATGGTGAACGGCGCGTCGCTCGAGTCGGCGGCGACGAACGGGGTCGCCGTCGAAACCCTGATCCGGTAGTCGCTGCCCGGCGCCGCCGCGTAGCCGACCTTCCAGTAGAAGCTCCCCGTGTTCGGCGCCGCCGTGGCGATCGTGCGCACCAGCGCCGCCCCCTTGTAGAGCTGGATCCTGACCGTCGCCCCCGCGAGGTCCTTGCTCCCCGACCAGGTGATCTGGCGCGTCGAGCCCTGGATGACGCTCTGGCCGCCGTTCGGCGCCGTCAGCGTCAGGATCTGCTGGATGGTGACCGCCGCCACCCGCTCGACCGTCGGGTAGAAGACGGGCGTGATCACGATGCCGTAGGAGCCTAACGGCTGCAGGTCCGCGGGGATGATCCAGGAGGCTTCCTGGTCGGCGCAGGGGACGGTGGCGATGTCCAGGACCTTGCGCCGGACGAGGCAGCCTGTTCCAAGGCCGCCCTCCTGCGTGCAGAGGGCGGAGGTGAACTCTTCCGCCAGCGGCCCGGGGCCAAAACTGCCTTCCCAGAGGCCGACGTTCACGTCGCCGCCGATGTTGTTGCAGTACCACGTGATGGATTTCGCCGTGCCGTCGTTGCGCCAGACGGCCGCCCACGCCGGCGCCGTCAGCTCGAGCGTGTAGTCCACGTACTCGTCCCAGCCCATGTCGACGCGCGGGTTCTGCCGGTCGATCGCGCTGGCGAAGATCCGCAGCGCCCCTTTGAAGTCGTACAGCATCCAGGCCGGCACCGCGTCGTTGTTCCCCGCGTCGATCAGCGGCGAGTCGAAGTTCAGCTTGTAGTCCGTGTCGCCCGCCTGGAAGTGCGGATCCACGTCGACGACCGAGGCGCCGCTGGTGAAGTTGTTGGCGGCCCAGCCCCCGTCGATGTCGCTGTAGTTGATGACGTACGTGCTCCCCCGGGGGGCCACGGCCGGGATGTCGTTGCCCTCGAAGATGCAGTTGTCGAAGGTCGCCGTCTGCGGGGACTGCAGGTCGAGGATGCTGTAGGAGCGGTTCGCGCCCTGCACGAGCCCCTTGTTGTTGACGAACGTGCAGTTGACGACCGAGATGTGCTCCGCCGGCGTCACGCCGCCCGCGTAGTCGTAGTTCCAGCCGGTGATGAGACCTCCCCCCTCCACGCCGCCCTGGCCGGCCCAGTTGCCATCGAACAGGGTGTTCGTGATCTGGGCGGGCGCGCCGAGCAGGTCGATGGCGCTCGCCCATTTGTCCACGATGTTGCCGCGGAACCGGCAATTGTCGATCTTGACGGGCCCTTCGATCGCGAGGATGGTCTCGGTCACCCCGGAGCTGAGCCCGGTCGTGTTCTCGACGTCGATGTTCTGCATCGTCAGCGCGCCGCCGGCGACGGTCATCACGACCGGCCCGTTCGCGCCGTCTGCGGTGTTGTTCCGGAAGATTCCCCAGGTGAAGCTCGCCGGCAGGGCGTGGTCGTGCAGCGCCGGCGTGCCCCAGTCGTAGATCTGCGCGTGGACGGCGGCGGAACGGTTGGCCTGGTTGTCGATGAAGTCGGTGTTCTCGGTGCTGATGGATCCCTCGAGGAAGACGGCCCCGCCGGAGAGCTGCGCGGACGTGCCGTGCACGTGGTTGCGGAGGAACAGGCACTCGTACGTCAAGAGGGTGATGGCCCCGTGCTGTCCAGCGGAGACGCCTGACAGGCCGAGGACGCCTCCGCCATCGCCGTCCGCCGAGAAGCCATCGCTGACGGTGAGGAACACCAGCTCGACGTCCACGACGCGGCCCTGGCGGCGCGCGTCGATCGACAGCACCCGCCGCGCGCCCCCGCCGCTGAGCACGGTGAGCGCGGGGTCCGGATCGTACCTCAGGAAGTCGGTGGCGTATCCGCCGAAGAGGGTGAGGCCGGCGTCGGCGTCCGCGGCATCCCCCGTCACGTCGTAGGTGAAGGTCGTCCCCTCGTACGTCCCCTGCCGCAGCAGCAGCGCGTCGTCCTGCCCGTTGCCCTTGGCGATGTCGAGCGCCGCCTGCAGGCTGGCCGGCGCCCCGGGTGTGGTGCCGTCGCCCGTGCCGTCCGGCGAGACGTAGATGGTCGCCGCCATTCCCGGGGCCACGAGTGCCGCCGCCAATGTCACGCTTGTCAGCACGATCCTCAGCGAACGCATGGGAACCCCCTTCCCGTCCAGCCCATCGGCGCCCTTCCCCCCACCTGACGGTGGACATCCGGACCCGGGTCGCCGGCAGGACGCCGACGCCGGTCCGCGCCAATTGTATACTGGGAATCCAGGCTGACTCCCGGATATTTCTACCGGCACCGCGCAGCCGCGGCAGCAGGCCGGCACGCCCGGGGCGTGCGCCACTTCGGCGCCGTTCGGCGGCGCCCTCGATCAGGAATACGGAGGACGGAGCAAAAGGAATGACCAGGCGCGCCGTCCGCGGGGCCGGCGCGCCTGGGAATCCTGCCGTTACCTGGTGATGGAGAACTTCGCGTTGCTGAAGTCGAAGCAGTTCGTGTAGGCGGTGCTCCGGACGCGGATCGTGTAGTTCGTGCCGGTCATCTGCGTCGCGGGAACAGTCCAGAAGTAGAAACCCTTGCCGAACGTGCCCTTGGACGTCCTGACGACGATGTTCCGGCTCAGGACGCCGCCCCTGAACAGATCGAGCCGCACGTAGGTGCCGGGGTTGTTCTTGTACGTCCAGGTGATCTTGTACGTCGTCCCCCGCTTGATCCTCTGCCCCCCGTTGGGCGCGGTGAGCGTCACCGCGGGGAGGATCCTGATGTCCGCGTCGCCGAGGTCCTCGGCCGCGACGGGTGCGGTCGTCGAGACCTTGACGCGGTACGTCGTCCCGGGCGCCTGCGTCAGCGGCACCTTCCACGAGTAGGTTCCCGTGTTCGGCGCCGCGGCGGTGATGGTGCGCGCGAGGGTCGCCCCGTTGTAGAGGTCGATCCGGATCGTCGCGCCCGCGAGGTTGCCGCTCTGCCAGGTGATGTGGTACGTCGACCCCTGCACGAGTCCCTGCCCCCCGTTCGGCGAGGTCAGGCGGATGTGGTTGGTCGCGAGCGGCGCGGAGGAACCCTTGATCATCGGGTAGTACAGCGAGCTGATGGTGACGGCGTAGTCGGTCGCGTCCGCGAGGTCCGCGGGCGGGACGTAGCCGGCGTACGTCTGGTCGGAGCAGGGCACCGACGCGGCGATCTCCGCGATCTCGCTCCCGGTGAGGAGGTCGCCCTTCCAGAGCGCCAGCCGGACGCTGCCGCCGACGTTGGAACAGGTCCACGAGATCGTCGGAGCGGTGCCGTCGTTGAACCAGGCGGTCCCCGCCGCCGGATCCGTGACCTGGAGCGAACCGTCGACGTACTCGTCCCAGCCGATGTCGACGACCCGGTCCTCCAGGTCGCCGACCGCGAAGATCCGCGGGCTCCCGTCGAAGTCCTCGTCGTACCCCGCCGGGAGCGCGGCGTTGCTCCCCGCGTCGATGAACGGTGAGGAGCCGGGCAGCCGGAAGTCCGCGTCGGCAAAAGCGGGCCCCGGCTGACCGAGCGGGATGTTGCCGCCGCCGTCGGCGAAGTTCGTGGAGCCCAGCGATCCCTGAAAGCCGCTGTAGCTGATGGTCCCGGCCCCCGGCCCGGCGTTGTAGAGGGCGTAGGCGCCGCCCTTGTAGGGATAGCCCGTTGAGACGCGGAAATAGCCGTTGTCCCAGAAGATGGAATTGGCGATGCTCATCGCCTCCATCCTGTTGTACACGGCGCCCCCCGACCCCGGCGTGGTCCCGTAGGTCCAGTTCCCGACGAACGTGCTGTTGACGATGTTCGTCAAGTGCGGTGTGTTGAGGTTGGGACAGTCGGACGCGATCGCGCCACCGGCGCCGGTCCCGCCGCTGCCGTCGGGCCCGTAGCCGGCGATGTTGTTCGTGAAGAGGCAGCCGATGACGTCCGCGGGTGCATCCCAGAGGTAGATGGCGCCGCCCCAGCCGTCGGCCACGTTGCCCACGAACCTGCACCGTTCGAACACTGGGTGAGCGTCCAGAGTCGCGAAGACACCGGCCCCGCCCGACGAGCCGCCGTCCGCCCGCCCCTTGAACGTCGAGTCCGTGATCAGCGGCGACACCGTCGTGAACAGATGGGCCCCGTACGGGGGAGCGGAGAGGTTCGCCTCGAAGAGACACCCGTCGATCTGCGGCGCGGTAGCCAGCGTGTAGGGCGCGGTGAAGCCGCTGTACACCGCCCCGCCGCCGTACGCCGACTGGTTGCCGACGAAGACGCTGTCGTGCAGCTCGAAGTCGCCCGTGGTGTAGATGCCGCCGCCGGCCGAGCTGGCGTCGGTCGCCTTGTTGTCCCGCAGCTCGCAGCCGCTGACGACGAGCTTGACGCTCGCGCCGTTGAGCAGCCGCACGTAGACGCCGGCGCCGTAGCCGGTGTCGCCGGGGAGGGCGGCGTACGCGTTCGTGAAGCCGTTCCTGACCGTCAGGTTCGCCAGCGTGACGGTGAGGTTCACGCCCGCGCCATCCCCCTCGAGCAGCAACGCTCGCCGCAGCTGCTGGCCGTCGATCGCGCTGAGCGACGGGTCCGCGGTCTGGAGCGCGTACACCGCGTCCCAGCCGCCGCTGATCGTCAGGGCGGTGACATCGGTCCCGCTGACGGCGTAGGCGAAGCCCGTGTCGGCCGCGTACGTGCCCGCCTGCAGGTAGAGGGTGTCAGCCTCGGCGTTCGCCTTGGCGGTGTCGAGGGCGGCCTGCAGACCCGCCGGATCGCCCACGGTGCCGGTGCCGGTGCCCGTCGGGGACACGTAGATGTTCGCCCCGAAGGCTCCCTGCGCGATGACGAGTGACAACAGGAATGGTGCCGCGAACATCAGTTTCTTCATGGTCCCCTCCCTCACGAAGAAGCTCAGACCGGACACGGACGTTCCCGATGGCCTTTCGGCCCCCCCCACAATCGACAACGTAATGACGCGCGCGCCCGCCTGCAAACCCCTCGAAATCCGCGGACGCTTGTCAGATAGGCTTATACCTCGTTGACGCCGTAAAGTACAGCCCCGCCTCCGCCACCGGCTCGCCCGTGATCTGCGCCCAGATGTCCGCGTAGAGCCGCACCTGCGGGGCGTAATGGCGCGCCCGCTCGGCGACCTCGGCGTCGGTCCTCGCGGCGTCGGTCTTCCAGTCGACGATGACCCAGCCGGCCGGCTCGCGGAACGCGAGGTCGACCACGCCGCGCACGAGCGTCGGGACCGGCGCGCCGCCGGTCCGCGGATCGCCCGCCGGCAGGCAGATGGTGAACGGCGCCTCGACGAGCGTGCGCCCGGCCGCGGCGGCGCGGCCCCAGATCTCGGAGCCGCGCACGGCGTTCACCACCGCGAGCGCCTCGGCGGCGCGCCCGATATCGAGCCCCTGCTCCTCGAGCGCGGCGCGGGCGACGTCCAGGAGGCGCGCGGCGCCGGCCTCCGGCTCGCGCAGCGCCGTCTCGAGCAGCAGATGAATCACCGTGCCCCACTCGGTGCCGTGTTCCCCAGCGCGGGGCGGGCGGTGCAGCGCGGCGGCGTCCAGCGCAACATCCTTCGCGGCGCGCACGGCGTACGTCGGGCCCTGCGCGGCGTCCCAGCGCCCCGCGATGGCCGCCTGAGCCGCGGCTTCCTCGGCCTCGGTCAGCGCCGCGGCGCCCGTCGCCGGGGCGCGCTGCGGCCCCGGGTCCTGCAGCTCCGCCTCGGGAGGAAGCCACGCGGAGAAGGGCTCCCAGGGGCTGTCGGCCTTCTTCTTGCCGGCGCGGCGCGTGACGATCAGCAGCGATCCCGCGCGCGTCGCCGCCACGTAGCGCAGGCGCGCGTGCTCCGCCGCGGCGAACCGTCCCTCCTCCTCGGCCAGCGCCTCCCACCCGTGCGGCTGCGCGAGAACCTTCCTCCCGTACGGACCCGCGGCGCGGGCGACGACGAGGTAACCCGTGGTGCGCCCCCCGGAGCGATCGACGTGGATGCACGGCGTCGCCCGCGGCCGCCCCCCCGGGTCGGCCAGGAAGACCACGGGCGCCTCGAGCCCCTTGACCTTGTGCAGGTTCATCACCCGCACCACCGACGGCCCGGCGGCGCGGGCGGGCAGCCCGTCGAAGGGCGCCGCGTCCGCGATGAGCTGCTCGAGCAGGTCCGCGAGGGCCGCGGGCGAGCCGGTCTCCCCGGCCTGCGCCCGCAGCACGGCGAAGGCCTTGGCGATGCTCCCGGCCCGGCCGTCGCCGCCCGGCGCCGCGAGCGCCCGCAGGGCAAGGCCCGTCTCGTCGGCGATCCGCTCGAGTGCCGCGACCGGCGGGAGCACGCGCAGCCGCGCCGCGCAGCGGCCGAGCAGGTCGCAGGCCGCCTGGAAGCGCGCGCGCAGCAGCCCGTCGAGGCCGGCGGGCAGCGCGGCCGTGTACCGGAACACCCCCGCGGCCCGCTTGAGGTCGTACAGCTCCACGTCGGAGAAGCCGAAGAGACCGCCGCGCAGCACGCCGGCGAGCGCCACCGCGTTCTCCGGCTCGACCAGCGCGCGCAGCAGGGCGGCCAGCAGCCCGAGCTCCTCCACCTCGCCCCACGCGCTGCCGCCGCTGACCAGGTGCGGGATGCCCAGTTCCTGCAGCGCGGCCGCGTAACGCGCCAGCCGCTCGCGCCGCCACGCCACGATCAGGAAGTCGCCCGGGGTCGCCGCCGCGGGCACGCCCGCCGCGATCTCGCGCGCAGTGCGGGGCACCGGCAGGCCCTGATCGAGCGCGTGGCGGATGAAGCGCGCGATGCGCTCCGCGTCGTGCCCGGCGCAGGTCTCGTTCGTCGAGCAGTCCTCCGGCGTGGTGATCGTGCGCACGCCGGCGAGCGCCCCTGGCGCCGCGACCGCGTGCGGACGTCCGGGGACGAGCGGGTGCGCGGCAGGCGAGTAGCGGTCCTCCGCCGCGGGGAAGCCGGACGGCGGCGCGAAGACGCCGTTGCCCCAGGCGATCAGCTCCGGGAGCGTCCGGAAGCTGGCGTCCAGCTCGACCACCGCGCCGCCGGCCGCGACGATCAGCGCCTTGACCTGCTGGTAGGTCACGATGTCGGCGCGGCGGAAGCGGTAGATGGACTGCTTCGGGTCGCCGACGACGCAGAGCGAGCCGGGGACCGGGCGGCAGGCGCGCCAGTCGGCCTGCGCCGGGTCGTCCGCCGTCAGCAGCAGGACGACCTCGGCCTGCAGCGGGTCCGTGTCCTGGAACTCGTCCACGAGCAGGTGCGAGACGCGCTCGCGGAACCACCTGCGGACCCCCGGGCGCTCGCGCAGCAGCCGCGCCGCGCCGAGCAGCAGGTCCTGGAAGTTGAGCACCCTTGATTCGGCGCGCATCCGGTCGTAGTGCGCCGCGGCGGAGCGCAGCAGCGGGATGACCGCGGCGTATCGCGCCTGGCGCCAGCGGGCGACGAAGGGGCCGGCGATCTGCTCCCGGAAGCTCTCCCAGACCCGGATCTCCTCCTTCGCCGGGCCGCGCCCGCCGCCCGGCCAGCAGGACTGGGTGGCGCCGTGTTTGCAGTCGAACTCCTCGAGAATCTCCATCAGGTGCAGCGTCGTGCCCAGGCTGCGGTGGCGCGCGAGCCGCTCGATCTTCTCGTAGCGCCCCATGAGCTTGTCGCTGCCGCGCTCCTCCGGGAACGACGGGATCAGCGCCCGCATCCGTCCGAGGTAGCGCTCGAGTTCCTGGCGAGCGGGGACGAGGTCGCCGAGCCGCATCTCCGCGGCGGGCCACTCCTCGACGTCCGGGTACGTCGCGAAGGTCTTGAACGTCCCCTCGAGATCCGCCAGGTCGACGCCCAGGTCCTTGAGGCGCGCCACCCGCGGGTCCCCCTCCTCGAAGAGGCGGTCGACGAACTCGCGCCAGGCGCGCTCGCGCAGCAGGGCGTCCGCGTCCTCGTCGATCTCCTGGAAGGCGACGTCGACGCCGGCCTCGAGCGGCCGCTCGCGCAGCAGGCGCGCGCAGAAGGAGTGGATCGTGCCCACGAAGCAGCGCTCGGCGTGCGCGAGCGCCTCGCGCGCGAGGCGCGCCCGCTCCCCGCCGCCGG
>DATDCY010000049.1 GCA_036524115.1 bacterium
CCCTTCTTCTCCAGCACCTCCGTGATCGCCGCCGTCAGCGTCGTCTTGCCGTGGTCCACGTGCCCGATCGTCCCCACGTTCAGGTGCGGCTTCGTCCTCTGAAACTTCTCCTTCGCCATGGCTCTCGCTCCTCCCCTCTCCCTCAGCGCCGGCGCCCGGCCGCCTGCACCGCCAGAAAACTGGAGCCCACGAGCGGGATTGAACCGCTGACCTCGTCCTTACCAAGGACGCGCTCTGCCGACTGAGCTACG
This sequence comes from bacterium, assembly GCA_036524115.1. Taxonomy (NCBI): domain Bacteria; species bacterium. Next base: position 252 of record DATDCY010000049.1, read on the forward strand.
TGGGCGGCTGCGGGGCGCGATCTGCGGCGCATTCCGGCGTCGCTCCGTCGCCGTCTCGCTGCGGCGTGCAGACAGCACGCCTCACTCGCCGGCTTCGTCGCTCCTTGGACTGCTTGCATCTCGCGTCCCTCGCTTAACCTTTCACACCAGCAACTGTCCAGCCAATTCTGGAGCGGGAAACGGGACTCGAACCCGCGACCCTCAGCTTGGAAGGCTGACGCTCTACCACCTGAGCTATTCCCGCGCTGCGCGGGGCGTCAAGCGCCTCGCCTCGTCCGCTTCTCGTTGCCTCAGCACTCCTTCGTATGTGGTGGGGAGGGGAGGATTCGAACCTCCGAAGGCGTCGCCGACAGATTTACAGTCTGTTCCCTTTGGCCACTCGGGAACCTCCCCGCGTCCGTCTTTCTCGCTTCCCGCTCGTTCCGTCGCGCGTCCTCCGCCCTGCCCGCTGCCTGCTGGAGCCGATGAGAGGACTCGAACCTCCAACCTACTGATTACAAATCAGTCGCTCTGCCGATTGAGCTACACCGGCCCGTCCACTTCCTTCCACGCGCACTCCTCCGCCTGTACACCAAGAAGAGTGAAGATATAGCGGTAAGACCGCGAAGTCAAGAACTTCTTTGCCGCCCCCCGCTCAGGGGCACGTCTTGCAGCCTTCCGCGTCCTTCCCTCGCTGGCCTGCGAGAGTCTTCGCCTGGGACTCCACGAGACCCCGGTAGGCCTGAAGACCGCCCTCGCCGAAGAAGAGACCGGGGTCCCCGCCCCAGCGTGTATTCGTTTCCTCTATGACTGTCAGCAGTTGCGTGAACGCACTCCCGTCCTCGTCGACGAGAATGACGCTGCGCTTTCCCTCTGCGCGCCAGCGCCCGACTTCCGCGTCCAGCCGCTCGACGAATCCCCTGGCGTCGCCCGCGTACGGCAGGACCTTGGCGCCCGGGAGTTCCTCGCCAGGGGCCGCGCCAGCCCCACGTCGGATATCCACGATCGCGACGTCCCGGCCCGCCCGCTCGGCCCGCAGCGACTGCGGGGGAACGGAGCGGACGCCGGCAAGGGCCGAACCGTCCCCGACGATCGCCCCTCCGACCGCCGCCCAGGCGGACAGCCCGCCTTTGAGCACCGCGACGGACGCGAAACCCTGCTCCCGGAGGGCGCCGCACTCCTCGAGCAGCCGCCGGCCCTCGAATCCGTCGTTCACCAGGACGAACGACGCTTGCCTCAGGAAGGGCTTGGTCTTCACGGCAAACAGCGGGACGTTGATCGAGCCAGGAATCCTTGCGCGTCCGTAACTCGCGGCGTCCCGGACATCGACGAGGATCGGCGCCTTGCCGGCGGCTGCCGTCTGCAAGCGGGAGCGGAGGACCGATGCCGGGACGAAGCAGTCCGCGGGCCCTCCCGCGGGCTCCAGCCCGGCCCCGGCGTCCGCCACTCCCGCCCCGACGGCGGGCAACGCCCAGCAGCAGATCGCGCACGCCAGCGCAGCCGCCAGCGGGCGCACCTGCCGATACCCCTTCCCTGCTCTCGCCATGGGCCTAAGGATAGACCTCCAACTCCGTCAGCCGATAGTCCGAGGAGTTGGCCACCGTGCAGTATACCCGCACGTAGCGGGCGCCCGCCGCCGGGAAGGTGACGTCCGTCGGCGCGCTGCCGCCCGAGGTGGTCGAGTACTGCGTCGTGTAATCCGTCCCATTCATGGAGGTCTGGATCTGGAAGCTGCGACCGTAATTGGTGGAACTCCAGGACACCTTGACGCGCGAGACGCTGTAATCCGCCGCGAGATCGACCTCGAGCCACTGTGTCCCTCCCGCGCTGCTCCGCCAGTAGGTCGTCGCGCTGCCGTCGACGGCGTTCGCCGGCGCGTTCGAGCTCCCGCTGCGCGATGAGGAGGCGCTGGTGTTCTTGCCAAGGGCGAGATTGTCCGGCGGCGCGTCGACCGTGACCAGCGCGGCGTCGCTCCCGCTGGCGCCGAGGTTGTCGGTCACGGTCAGGGTCGCCGTGTACACCCCGGCCGTCTCGTACGTGTGGCTCGCGTTCTGGCTCGGGGTGTCGGCCGTGCCGTCACCCCAGTTCCAGGACCAGTCAACGATCGTCCCGTCCGCGTCGGACCCGGCCCCGGTGAACGAGATCGCCGTCCCCGCCGTCCCGGTCTTGTCGGTGCCGGCGTTGGCCACCGGCGGCTGGTTCGGCGGCGCCACGCTCACCGTGACCACGGCCGTGTCGCTGCCGGCGGCACCCTGATCGTCGGTGACCGTCAGGGTCGCCGTGTACGTGCCGGCCGCCGCATACGTGTGGTTCGCGTTCTGAGTCGGGGTGTCGGCCGTGCCGTCGCCCCAGTTCCAGGACCAGTCAACGATCGTCCCGTCCGCGTCGGACCCCGACCCCGTGAACGAGATGGCGGCGCCGGCGTAGCCCGCCTTGTCCGTCCCGGCGTCCGCCGCCGGCGCCAGGTTCGGCGACGCCGTCCCGTAGACCTCAAGCTCCGTGACGCGGTAGCTCGAAGAGTTCGCCACCGTGCAGTACACCCGCACGTACCGCGAGCGGACCGCGGCGAAGAGGGCGTCCGTCGTCCCGCTCGTCCCGCTGGCCGTCGAGAAGCGTGACGTGAAGGCGTTGCCGTCCGTCGACGTCTCGATCCGGAATGAGCGCGCATAGTACGTCGACGACCACGAGACCTTGACGCGGGAGACATCGTAGAACGCGCCGAGGTCCACCAGCAGCCATTGGGTGCCCGTCGAGCCGCTCCGCCAGTAGGTCGAGGTGCCCCCGTCGACCGCCTTGGAGGCCGCGTACGTCGAACTGGACTGCGAGGAGGCGCTGGCGGTCTTATTGAGGGCGAGATTCGCGGTCAGGGCCGTGAAGCTCGCATCGATGCCGTGGTCGGCCATCACGTCCGCAAAGGTGTAGGTCGTCACGGCGCCCACCGACCCGCCGTCGACCACGACGTCGGCGACGCGGTACGCCGGATCCGGCGTGATCGTGAAGGTCTGGCTGCCGTGCGCCGGCACGCTGACCGCCCCCTCGGGCGAGATCGAGCCGTTGGCGCCCGCGCTCGCCGCGATGCTGTAGTTCGGCGGCAGCACGACGTAGACGAACGGCCCCTGCGCCGCTTCCCGCTGCCCCGCTGCGTCGACGGCGAAGTAGTGGAGCGTCGTCGTGGCGGTGAACACCAGCGGCGCCGTGTACACCTGGCTCTCGAGCGTCGGAACCGAGCCGTCGACCGTGTAGTGGATGACGGGCGCCGGGTCCATGTCGTCCGTGGCCGTCAGGGTCACCGTGACCTGGCCGATGTAGCTGCCCGGCGCCGGGCTCGCCACCGTCTGCGGGGCCGCGCCGTCCACCGTGATCGTCCCCGGTGCGTAGTCGGAGCGCGTCGAGGTGCCGTCGCCGATGACGCCGTAGACGTGCCAGGTGCCCGGCGGCACGCCGCCGAGGTCCCAGGCGTACGCGCCCGCGGGCCCGTCCTGGTCCTCGCTCAGGCCCGAAACGATGGGGGTGCCGTCGAAGCCCGCCCCGTCGACGTCGCGGTAGAGCGCGATCGTCGCGGCGGAGTCGGGGTCCGCATCCACCCACCGGATCGTGAAGGTCCCGCCCGCCTGCATCCAGGCGGCTGCCGGCTCGGTCATCGTGATCGCCGGCGGGTCGTCCACGCCGTTGTCGTCCGTGAAGAAGGACGTCAGCGCCGTCCAGGGACCGGCCGCCTCGTTGTCGTCGACCGCCCTGGCGCGCCAGGAGTGCCACGCATAGAGCGGAAGCGGCGGCGTCACCACCCACTCGGTCGCCGCCGCCCCGCCGCTCGCGACCGTGCCGCCCGGTGGCTCGGCGTACACCTCGTACTCGTAGCGCAGCGGGTCGAGGTCGGGGTCGACCGCCGCGTACACCTCGAGGCGCGGCGTGACGCCGTCCACCCAGGCTCCCGCGCCGGGGTTGCGCGGCGTCGGCGCCGACGGCGCGTCGTTCGCGGTGTTGACGAAGAAGCCCGCCCCCGCCCACGGGCTCTCGGTCCACGCGTCCGCCGCCTTGGCGTGCCAGTAGTAGCGCGTGTTGTCGGCCAGTCCGGCCACGCCCCAGGAGGTGGTTCCCTCCGTCTCGGCGACCTCGCCGGAGGTCCTCCTGTTCGGCGTGTCGAACGTGGGGGCGGTGTCCAGCTCGAAGAAGTACGTCAGGGGGTTCCGATCCACGTCCGTGGCGTTCGCAACGCTCAGCGTCACCGACGTCGACGCCACCTCCGAGCCGTCCGCCGGGGAAGCCACGGCAGGCGCGGCGGGCGCGTCGTTCGCCGTATTCACGAAGAAGGCCGAAGGTCCGATCGCCGTGGCCAGACCGTGCTCGTCGGTTGCCGTCGCGGTCCAGAAATGCCACGCGTTGTCCGCGAGCGGAACGGCGGTCGTCCACGCCGTGCTGCCGCCCGTCCCCGCCGGGATCCCCGTCACCAAGTCCTCCTGCGACGTCAGACCATCATCGGCATAGACCGCAAACGAATACCAGACGGCATCCCCGTCGACGTCGCCGGCGTTGGCCACGCGCAGCTCGGGCGTCTGCGTCGCGACGTCGGCCCCGGGCGCGGGCGCCGCGACGTCGAACACACCCGGCGGCTCGTTGGCCGTGTTGACGAAGAAACTGCCGTCCGCCCACAGCGTCGGGGAACTGCCGTCCGTGGCGCGCCCACGCCAGTAGTGCCAGGCGTTGTCCGCCAGGTCGGCGCCGACCGTCCACGAGGTCGTCCCCGCCTGCTGCGCGACCAAGCCGGAGGCCGCCTCCGGCAGCGTCAGCGCCTGATCGCCGTAGACCTCGAACTCGTACGCCAGCGCGTCGCCGTCGGGATCGACGCTGTTCTCCAGCACGAGGGCCGGCCGCGCGCTCGGCACTTCGGCCTGCGCCTGCGGCGCGCTGACCTGGGGGACCGTGGGGGCGCGGTTGACGTTCGTCACGGTGATCGCGACGCTCTCGGCATCCTGCAGGTCGCCATCGTCCGCGATGAAGGTCACGTTGTACTCACCGCTCTGATCGTAGGTCGGCGTCCAGGCGAACGTGCCTCCGATGAAGCTCGCCCCCGCGGGCAGGCCCTGCGCCGTGATGGCGGGCGCCGGCCCGTCGGGATCGCTGGCCGTCACCCCGAAGACGAGCGGCTGGTTCTCGGCGACGCCCCGAGGCCCGATCGGGTCGAGCACGGGCGCCTGGTTGAGATTGACCTCGAGGGCCGCGACGTCCTGCGCCGCGTTGCCGGCCGGGTCGACGGCCGTGGCCGTGAAGGTGTTCGGCCCGTGCACAAGACCGCTCACCGTCGCGGACCAGGTCCCGCCGACCGGCTGGCTGACCACACCGACCGTCGCCGGCGTGTCCACGGCAAGCGACACCGTCGAGCCGGCCTCCGCGGTCCCCGTCATCGTGTAGCTCGCCGAGCGCCACAGCGCAGGCAACGCGTCGATCGCGACCGCCGGCGGCACCTCGTCGATGTCGTAGGTCTCGCTCCCCTCGGGGCCGACGTTGCCCGCCGGGTCCACCGCGAAGAAACGCAGCGTCCCCGACACCGGGACGGCGATCGGGCCGGCGTACACCGGCGAGGCCGCAGTCGGCGCCGAGCCGTCGGTGGTGTAGCGGATGACGGCCGTCTCCGAAGCCGTCAAGACGACGCCCTGCGGCGCGTTGAAGAGTCCGCCGGCCGGGCTGGCCGTGACCACAGGCGCCGTGCGGTCGATGACCACCGGCCCGGCGCCATAGGCCCGCGCCTCGTTCTCCTCGTCCGCGATCACCGCATAGACCCACCACGAGCCGTCGGCCAGCGCCGAGGTGTCCCAGGTGAATGCGTTGGCCGCGTCGTTCTCCGCGATCGCGGCGACGATCGGCGTCCCGTCGAAGCCGTCGCCATCGTCATCGTAGTAGAGCGAGACCAGCGCGGCGCTATCCGGATCGCCGTCCGTCCAGCGCACTTCGAAGCTCACGGCATTCGACGGGGCCTCCGCCGCAGCCGGTCGCGCCACGAGGATCGTCGGCGGATTGTTGTAGCCGCGGACGTTGACGAAGAAGCTCTGCGCTTCGCTCCAGCCGCTCGCCGCGCCGTGCTCGTCGACGGCCCGCGCCCGCCACCAGTAACTGCGATCGTCCACGAGCGTCGCGCTCACCGTCCAGGTCGCGCCGCCGCCGGACGCGAACGCAACGTGTGTCGTCAGCGCCGCCTCCGCGTAGACCTCGAAGTCGTAGCTCAGCGCGTCGCCGTCCGCGTCGACCGGCGCGTTGAGCGCCAGATCCGGGCTCGTCGACCAGACTTCGCCGCCCGCCGCGGGGTTGAGCACCGTCGGCGTGCCCGGCGAGTCGTTTACCGTGTTCACGAAGAGCGACGCCACGACCCACGGGCCGTCGGCGCCGGCGTCGGCCGCGCGGGCGCGCCAGTAGTACCGTGTGTTGTCGACCAGCCCCGCCGGGACCGTCCACGAGGTCTCCCCGGGGCCTTCGGCAATCGCCACGCTGGAGACCAGGCCCGGGCTGTTGAACGAGGGGACCGTATCCAGCTCGAACAGGTAGGTCAGCGGGCTGACTTCGGGGTCCGACGCGTTGCCGACCGTCAGCGTCGGCGCCATCGCGGTCGTCTCCGCGCCGTCCGCCGGGGCGACAACCGTCGGCGCAGACGGCGGCTGGTTGCCGGTGTCGACGAGGAACGAGGCGGTCACGACCGCCGTCGCTCCATGCTCGTCCCGCGCCGTGGCGCGCCAGTAGTACGTGGTCTGGTCCGCCAACGGGGCCGGCACCGTCCAGGACGTCGTGCCCCCGCCGCCCGCGGCCACGTCGCTGGCCGAAGCAACGAGCGCCGTCATCCCGGCGTCCGAGAAGACCTCGAAGCCATAGGTCACGGCATCCCGGTCGACGTCCGTGGCGTTGCGGACGACCAGAGCCGGGGTCGTCGTGCCGACCGACCTGCCGTCGCCGGGCTGCGAGACGCCCACGCCCGCCGGCGGGTCGTTCGCCGTGTTCACGAAGAAGCTGCCGTAGGCCCAGGCGCTCGCGTGCACGCCGTCGCCGGCACGCACCCGCCACCAGTACGGCGCGTTGTCGGCCAGCGAGATGGGAACCGTCCAGGCGGTGCTCCCCCCGCCCTGCGCCACGCCCGCGGCGTCGGCCACACGCTGGGTGAGCGCCGCGTCCGCGTAGACCTCGAAGGCGTAGCTCGTCGCGCCGCCACCGTCGCGGTCGACGCTGCTTCTCACGACGAGGGACGGCTGGAGCGCCGCGACCTCGCCCCCCGCGGCCGGCGCGAGCACCACAGGCACCGAAGGCGCGAGCCCCGTGTTCGGGTCGGTGCCCGCCAGGTACTCCTGCAGGTCCGTCCGCCCGTCGCCGTCCGCGTCCCCCGCGCCGTCACGGGCGAGCGAGCCGAAGTGGGCCAGCTCCCAGGCGTCAGCCATGCCGTCGCCGTCGGTGTCCCAGATGTGGCGCACCGTGATGCGCACGGCCTGCTGGTCGCTCAGCGCCCCGTCGCTCGCCGTGAACGTGACCTGGTACGTCCCTGCCTGCCCGACCGCCGGCGTCCAGGAGAAGGTGCCCCACGTTTCGCCGCCGTCCACGAAGCGTGCCCCGGCGGGGAGCGGCGCGGCCGAAAGTGCCGGCTTCGTCCCGTCCTGGTCCGTGGCGTGCGCCGCGAAGGAGAGTTCCGCGCCCTCCACCACCACCTGGTCGGCAATGAGCTGCAGGACCGGGGCGTGCGGCTCGGCGGCCGGGTCGTCGAAGATCACGGTGTAGGCGCCGGTCGTGTTCGAGTCGAAGAGATTGAAGCCATATTCCCACTCGTGGGCGACCAGATTGCGGTGCTTCGAGAGCCAGGCGTTGTCCGCGCCGATGAGCTTGCCGTCGGAGCGCAGAACCGCCTTGAGGCGCTTGGCGCCCGCAAAGGGGTCGGTGAGCTTCAGGAAGGAGTAGCCGGAGACGACCGGCGTAGCGAGCGAGAAGTGCCTCTCCGTGCCGCTCTGCCCCGCGTCCGTCAGTGTCGACGAGGCGCCGACGTCGGCCACCGGCGTATCCTGCCCCTGGCTCTCGTAGAGGGTGCAGCTCCCGCCCTGACGCACGAGGAAGTCGCGGATGCCGTCGCGGCCCGGCAAGTCGGCTCGGACGTCGTGCTCGGCGATGCGCGCGGCGGTCCCCGAGATCACGGAGGTGATGGCGCCCCCCAGCTCGTCGGAATGAGTGAAGCTCCCCGAGACTTGGGTGAAGCTCCCCGAAAGATTGGTCGTCATGTTCCAGCGGCCGGTCGCGCTGGCCCCGGGCGCCAGCGTGCCGAAGTCCACGAGCAGGCTGCGCGCCCCGGGCTGGCCGTTGACCTCCGAGGAGTCGATCAGGAAGCCGATGAGCAGCCCCTGCTCGTTCTCGACGATGCGCGGTTGCGCGGATTCGATCGCGACGTTGCGGGCGGTGCCGAGCCCGCTGTTCTTGACCCTGACGCCGAAGCTGAAGGGGACGGGCGGCTCGATCGCCGGCGTGAAGGGGTCGTCGGCGTAGACGTCGCCGGGCACGAAGTACTCCACGTAGAGCGACGGCAACGGCTTGACGAGGATCGAGTCCGGCTGCACCTCGAGCGTGAAGGGCTCGCCGTTGATGCGGTAGCTCACCGTGGCGCCGATCTCGTAGCGGGCGCCCAGGGGCTGCCCTTGCGCCGCGATGCCGGTGGGGATCAACAGCCACCGGATCTCCGCCGTCGTGCCGGGGCTGACGGTGCCGGTGCCGGCGACGTCCCCGATGCCCGTCATCGAGTCGATCCGATACCAGAAGGAAGCGGTCTGGTCGTTGGTGTCGGTGGTGAGCACTACCGGCTCCCCGGCGGCGTTCACGCCGTGGATGTCCACGTCCACGCCTTCGATCCCGATCGAGGAGAGCCCGTTCGAAATCTGCATCACGGCGAAGAATCCCTGCCGCTCGAGCGAGAGTGTCTGCCCGATCTCGAGCTTGACGGCGGCGCAGACGGACTCCTGCGCGAGCGCCTGCCCCGTCGGCACGAGGAGGAAGAGCACGAACACCAAGGCCTTGATCATCCTGGACATGCGATCTCCCCCTCTCCAACCAGACTCCATCGCACCCTCGCGAGACCGTGGTCGCAAAATCACGATCCAGCCTCAGCCAGTTCGCCAAGCCCCAACTTCAATCCCTCCGGCGAACAGAATCCTGCCACGTCGCTCGCTGTAGACAGAAGGTGCCCCCCGTACATCTTCACTTAGTCGAATTCCGGCGGATCGATGTGCTGGGAGAACAGATCTACGATATCGTTGCTGCCACTCAGAACAGTCCTGAATACGTGACCGTCCACCACCAGCCATTCAGCCACGAATGATCCGGCGGCATCGGAGAATAGCCCTCGGAACTGACAATTCTTTACATCAAAGCACTTGCCTCCAAAATATCGCACCGCGCCAGGGTATTGGAGAAGGCGATTTCCCCACGCGTTGTACATATCAGAAGCATCAAGCGCGTAAGACTGTTCATGAAATGAAACCTGAATGCTCTTCACATAAGTCTTTGGCAAACCAAAGGCCTCCCCGAATGGTAAGTGCCCGTTGATTCGGCATTGCGAGTCGCCAGCAGCACAACCTTCCACCTGAAAGTTCGCTTCTTGGAATGGCGCCTCAGCAATTGAAACCCTGACACCGCTTGGCAAAGTGAAGTCCCAAGTCGTGTCGGCAATTGCTGACGTCGGGAATAGTGCGCAGAGCAGGATCACAGAGAAGACGTTCTTCATGGGATGACCACCAGTGTGTTGTCGTCACTGCCACCGATCTGATTCCTGATGTTACGATTAAAGACAGGGCATCCTTGCGAAGCGCTTCTGTTTCCTCGTCCGTTGTCACCATGGATCAAGAAACCATCCCGCCCCAACGTCTGAGTGTCAGCTGCCGGTGTCAGCCGCATTGATGCAGGAAGGTTTGTGCCGCTACCGGTCGTGTTGTTCTGCTGCGGCCCGATCGTCCATGTGCCTTGCGGAATGGGCCCGACGTTGCGTAGGAATTGCAGCGTAGGGTTATTGAGACCAAGCCCATGACCGGAATACCCGGTGCCAACATCGACGCTTCGCAGCGGTGGGTCTTCATGTGTTAGTTGCCCACTTGATCGACTGTATACCCAAGCAAGGCCGAACGGATCATCTCTGTCTACTGGACCATTCATGACGTACGCGTACAGATTCAGATCCCCACCCTCAATTCCAATGGGATCAGGTGAGAGGTACCACACCTCGACCGGCCCTCTCAGGCTCTGTGGAACCCCGGTAATGTCACTCAGGCAAGAGTGGAATTTCGCTAACACTGGTTCCAACCCTAAGGCTTGCGGATGTCACATGCCAAAGATTCTGCTTCTCAAGTACGATATAGACAGTCCCTTTCCCCAAGGGACCCGACACGTATACCTGGAAGTGCGCGCTACCAGTGGGACCAACGGTCTTGATGGAATACCCCCAGAAAGCCAATCTGCACTTCACGGGATTGCCGAACGCAGCCTTTACGCGTTGATTGTTCGCTATGTACTTGGTTGAAACTGCAAATGCCTCGGAAGAGACGATGTATACATATGTAAAGCAGATGACCACGAAGACCATCAACAGCGCGGCAACAAACCTTTTCTTTCGTGTCATTTCCGCTTCCACAAGAACGTAGTTTCGGAGCCGGCCGCAGCAATTGCACTAATCCTCACCTTGCTCGGACTGGTAGGAGATGGCATTTCGAACTGCTTCGACAGCCTGCTCTCAGAATATATGTTGGTCACCCCTCCCCCCCGCATGGCAGTGCCACCGACTTGGCCGGCCCAACCGACGGATGGCCCCGGACTGACGCCAAGGCCTACTTCCGCAAAGCCGCCGGTCTTCACTTGCGACGATTCGCCAGGTTGATAACCGGGACTCGTTCCCTCCGGGTCATAACTAAACGACTCGCCTTCTCCAGCGCCCCATCGAATCGTAAGGAAGTAGGAGCCGTCCGGATTCTCTCCGAATAAAACCCCGCCTCCAAAACCTATAAAGACCTCCGCGCAAAAAGACTTCAGACCCATTGGATCCGACATCACGGTAGGTCGTTGTGAGACATACGCATACAGATTGAGATCCCCGCCGTCGATGCCGATGGGATCGGTTGACAGGTACCTCCCCAGACTCGGGTCATAGTACCTGTTCCAGTTGTAATGCAGCCCCGTGCCGGGGACAGGAAGGCCAGTTTCAGCATCTATGCCCTCTGTCTCCTTGTCGTAGTATTGGCCGGGGAAACGGAGGTTGCTCACG
>DATDCY010000050.1 GCA_036524115.1 bacterium
CGCGCCCGAGGGCCTCGCCGGTCGGCACGAGCTCCGGCGCGGGGCGGGGGCGCGCCGCGCCCACCCGCTCGAAGAAGGCGCGGCGCGCCTCGTCGGCGCCGAGCCGGCGCAGGTAGCGGCGGCCCTTCCCGCCGCTCATGCGAGGATCTCGATCTCGACGAGCTCGCCCGCCTCCAGCCCCTCGCGCTCGGCCGGCACGCGGACCATCCCGCGGCCGCGCACCATCGCGCTGACGAGGCCGGACTTGCGGAAGACCGGGACCGCCTCCATGCCTGCGGCCCCGCGCCGCAGCGTCACCTGGTAGTAGTCCTCCCGCCCCGCCTGGGAGGGGAGGTTGTCGGCGAGTCGCGCGAGCACCGTGACGCCGGACTCTCCGGGCGGCACGCCGAGCATGCGCTCGATCAGCGGCCGCACCAGCACCAGGAAGATCACCATCGCCGAGATCGGGTGCCCGGGGAGGCCGAAGACCGGGATGCCCCGGTGCGCGCCGACGACCGTCGGCTTGCCCGGGCGCACCGCGATCCCGTGGAAGAGCAGGCCCGGCTCGCCGAGGGACTCGACCACGCCGCGCGTGAGGTCGCGCGCGCCGGCCGAGCTGCCCCCGGAGATCAGCACCAGGTCCGCCGCGGCCACGCCGGCGCGCACCCGCTCGAGGATCGCCTCCTCCTCGTCGGGGACGCGCCCGAGCAGCAGCGGCTCGCCCCCGCAGCGGCGCACCCACGCGCCGAGGGAGTACTGGTTCACGTTGCGCACCTGGCCGGGGCCCGGCGTCTCCTCCGGGCCGACGAGCTCGTCGCCCGTAGAGATGACGGCGACGCGCGGCCGGCGCACGACCTCGGCCTCCGTCACCCCGAGGCCCGCCAGCAGCCCGAGGTCCGCCGGCCGCAGGATGCGCCCCGCGGCGAGCACCCGCTCGCCCTCGCGGACGTCCTCGCCGACGGTGACGACGTGCTCGCCGGGCGCGACGGGGCGGTAGACCTCCAGGAGGTCGTCGCCCTCGCGCGTGCGCTCCCACATGACCACCGCGTCCGCGCCGTGGGGGAGCATGCCGCCGGTGGCGATGCGCAGCGCCTCCCCGGGGCCGAGCCGCGTCTCGGGCGCGGTCCCCATCGGGATGCCGCCGCGCAGGGTGAGGTAGGCCGGCTGGGACTCGGAGGCGCCGAAGGTGTCGGCCGCGCCGACCGCGTAGCCGTCCATCGCCGCGCGGGTGAAGTGCGGGATGTCGATGGGCGCGACCGCGTCGCCGGCCAGCGCCCGGCCGAGGGCGTCGAGCAGGGGAACGCGCTCCGTCCGGCGCGGCGCGACCCACGAGAACGCCTCGAGGATCTCGCGCGTGCCGGCGACCTGGAAGAAACCGGTGGCCCCGCTGCGCTCGCTCATGGACTGACACCCGCCGGCGGCGCCGCTTGAGGCGCGCCGCCGCGGGTCCGGGAAACTAGGACTTCTTCTCTTCGCCCTCGATCTTCTTCTTCTCGGGCGTGACGTCGATCTCGTTGGCTTCCTTCATCGACTTCTTGAAGTTGCCGATCGCCTGGCCCATCCCCTTGCCGATCTCGGGCAGTTTGTTGGCGCCAAAGATGACGAGGACGATCGCCAGCACAACCAGCAGCTCGGTCATGCCGATTCCGAACATGGTTCTTCACCTCCTCTGCCGGGGGGCATACTAAGTCCTTCCCCCCGAGAATGCAACAGAATCGGGCCTCACTCCCTCCGCGCCCACGCGCGGATCGGGAGACTCAACCTGCGCCCTTCCCGTGGCCTCCGACAAGTCCCGCGCGTCCACATGCCGCGTACCATCTCGACACGAGGCGTGTCGACAGGCCTGCCCCGCTGGATCCGCGCGCACGCGCGGATCTCACTCCTGCTGGGTAGCGCGGGAGAGGTCGCGCAAGCCGAGGTGCTCGCGCGCCGCGAACCAGAATCCCGGGATGAGGATCGCCGCGAAGATGCCGGCGTGGATCAGCAGCGCCAGCGAGAGCGCCGTGCCCTGCGGGACGCCGTAGACGCCGAGGGCGACCACGTGCGCGTACTGGAAGGGGCCGACGAATCCGGGCGTGGGGATCACCACGCCCACCGCCTGCATGACCAGCAGGAAGAACGGCGCGTATCCTGGCAGGTCCAGGCCGATCGCGTGCATCATCAGCGCGTTGGAGAGCCCGCCCACGCCCCAGATCACGAGCGAGTAGGCGGCAGTCGCCACGAGCGAGCGCCAGGAGCGCAGGACGCCGAGGCCCTCGCAGAAGCGCTCGACCAGGCCCACCCCGCGCGCCAGGAGCGGGCGGCCCTGGACGATCGGGTGGCGCGCGAGGAAGGCGGCGAGGGCCTCGCGGTGGTGGCCGAGCAGGTAGAGCGCCACGAGGACCACGGCATACGCCGCCGGCAGCAGCAACGCCGCCCAGCGGACGCGGGCCATGAGCACGGGGTCGCCGACCTTCACCAGGAACGGTACGGGCGCGAGAAAGCAGATCACCGCGAGGCCGTCGAAGAGGCGCTCGACCACCACGGTGGCGAACGCCGCGCTTGCGCTGATCTGTCCCCCGCGGCCGAGCAGCCAGACGCGCACGACCTCGCCGGCGCGTCCGGGGAAGAGGAAGTTCACCATGAAGCCGATCGAGAGCGGCGGCAGCAGCCGGCGCGCCGGGATGGGGGCCAGCGGGCGCACGAGGGCCCGCCAGCGC
>DATDCY010000051.1 GCA_036524115.1 bacterium
AGCATGCCACCGCCGAGCTGGTCCAGCCGCGCGCGGATGCCGAAGAGCCCGAGACTCTCCTTCTTGCCGGCGTCCGGCAGGCCCCCGTCGAAACCGCGCCCCTCGTCCGAGACCTCGATGCTCAAGCAGTCGCGCGCGCCGTGGCCCAGCCGCACCTGGGCCCGGTCCGTGCCCGCGTGCTTCACGACGTTCAGCAGCAGCTCGCGCACGGACTGGAAGAGCAGGACGCGAACGCTCTCGTCCTCGACGTTGGCGTCCTCCTGGGCCTGCACGACGACCTGCAGCCCGTGCTCGGCCCGCATCTGCTGTGCCAGCCAGCGCAGGGCCGCGGCGAACGAGCCCTCGTAGAGCACCGGCGCGCTGATCTCCGCCGTCAGCGAGCGGGACGCCTCGATGGCGGCGCCGACCTGGTCCTCGATCGTGTGCAGCTCGGCGCGCAGCGGCTGGCCCTTCGGCGACATCTGCAGCATGCCCAGCCCGAGCCGCGCGCCGACGAGAATCTGCTGGAGATGGTCGTGGAGCCGCACCGCCATGCGCCGGCGCTCGCGCTGCTCGGCCAGGATCAGCTCCGAGGCCAGCTCGCGCAGCTGCGCGGTGCGCTGCCGGACCTTGTCCTCCAGCTCGACGTTCGCGCGCCGCATCATCTCCTCAGCCCGCTGGCGCAGGATCGCGTACATGATGACCCGGGAGACGATCCTGCCGGTCAGCCGGCCCTTGAGCAGGTAGTCCTGGACGCCGAGGTCGACCGCCGCCGCCGCCAGCTCCTCGTCCAGGGTCCCCGTGACGATCACGATCGGCACGTGGGGCCACTCGCCCCGGATGCGCCGGATCCCGTCGAGCCCCGAGCTGTCCGGCAGCGAAAGGTCCATGAGCAGCACGTCGAAGGCGCCGTGGTGCAGGCATTCGAGCGCCTGCTCCAGGGTCCTGGCCCAGGTCACGGACTGGCCGGCCGGAAATTCCCCGGCCAGGGCGATCGCGAGCAGCTCGGCGTCCGTCGCCGAGTCCTCCACGGTGAGAATGTGCAGCGGCCCCCGGATCAGATCCTTGAGGTGCGGACTCACCGGAGTTGGATAGCACGCCCCGCCCCGGGCTTGCAAGGGGCCCGCGGCGCGGCTCCCCGACCGGCGGCCGCGCGCGCCGCCGCACCTCCCCGCGCTTGACTCCCCCGGAACCACGCCGTAGTATTTGAGATTACAGGGCTTCTTGGTCATTCGTCGCCGTCGTCAGCGGGGGGAACGCGAATGTCGGCACAGGCGAAGAAATCCGTCCCGGCGCGCGCTGAGGAGAAGGCCGCGCGGGCGACCGGGGCGAGAAGCCCCCGCGGGCCCAGTCACATCGTCGGCATCGGCGCGTCCGCCGGAGGGCTCGAAGCGTTCGAGAAGTTCTTCCAGAACATGCCGCCGGACAGCGGGCTGGCCTTCGTGCTCGTGCCCCACCTGGACCCGACGCACAAGAGCATCATGACCGAGCTGCTCGAGCGCTACACGAAGATGCCGGTGCAGCAGGCCGAGGGCGGCATGAAGGTGTCGCCCAACCGCATCTACGTCATCCCGCCGAACAAGGAGCTGTCGATCCTCAACGGCGCGCTGATGCTCCTCGAGCCGAAGGAGGTGCGGGGGCTGCGCCACCCGATCGACTCGTTCTTCCGCGCCCTGGCCGCGGACCAGAAGGAGCGGGCGATCTGCGTCGTGCTCTCGGGCACGGGGACCGAGGGGACGCTGGGCCTGCGCGCGATAAAGGGCGAGGGCGGGCTCGTCATCGTCCAGGACCCGGCGACCGCGAAGTACGACGGCATGCCCACGAGCGCCGTGGCGACGGGCATTGCCGACTACGTCCTGGCCCCGGAGAAGATGCCGGAGCGGCTGCTGGAGTACGTGCACCACGCCCCGGGGCGGCCGCTGCCGGCGCCGCCGGAGGCCAAACCCGCCGACCTGCTCCAGAAGATCTTCATCCTCATCCGCGTCCAGACCGGGCACGACTTCTCCCAATACAAGCAGAACACGGTCATGCGCCGCATCGAGCGGCGCATGGCCATCCACCAGGTCGAGGACCTCGAGGGCTACGCGGCGTACCTGCGCAACAATCCGCACGAGATCGAGGAGCTCTTCAAGGAGCTGCTCATCCGCGTCACGAACTTCTTCCGCGAGCCCGAGGCCTTCGCCGTCCTCCAGGACAAGGTCCTCCCCCTGCTGTTCAAGGACCGCGCCGAGGACGCGCCGCTGCGCGTCTGGGTCCCCGGCTGCTGCACCGGCGAGGAGGCCTACTCGATCGCCATCCTCTTCCTCGAGCACCTCCGCAAGTCCCGCATCAGGCAGAAGGTCCAGATCTTCGCCACCGACATCGACATCGGGGCCATCGAGACCGCCCGGGCCGGCGTCTACCCCGAAAGCATCACCGTGGACGTCTCGCCCGAGCGGCTGGCGCGCTTCTTCGTCAAGCACGGCACCAGCTACAAGATCAAGGAGGAGGTCCGCGAGATCGTCGTCTTCGCCGTCCAGAGCGTCATCAAGGACCCGCCCTTCTCCAAGGTCGACCTCGTCAGCTGCCGCAACCTGCTGATCTACCTCAGCACCGAGCTGCAGCGGCGGATCATCCCGCTCTTCCATTACGCCCTGGCCCCCGAGGGCTTCCTGCTCCTCGGCTCCTCCGAGTCCGTCGGCGAGGCCACCGACCTCTTCGCGGTCGTGGACAAGAAGTGGAAGGTCTTCAGGTCCCGCAGGCTCGACGCGGCGGCCCAGCTGCCGCCCGAGGTCCGGTTCCCGCTCGCCCTGGAGAAGGGGCCGCGCTCGGAACTGGCGCGCGAGCCGCGCAAGCCGGGCGAGACGACCGTCGCCGAGCTGACCACGCGCCTGCTCCTCGAGCACTACTCCCCGCCCTGCGCCCTCGTCAACGAGCGGGGCGACATCCTCTACGTCCACGGGAGGACGGGCAAGTACCTCGAGCCGGCCCCGGGCAAGGCGACGCTGAACATCCTCGACATGGCGCGCGAGGGCCTGCGCCTGGAGCTGCGCACGGCCCTGCGCAAGACGCACGCCCGCAAGACCGACCAGGTCATCGAGGGGGTCCAGGTGCGCACCGACACCGGCTATCGCACCGTGAACATCGGGCTGCGCTACGTCAAGCAGCCCGAGTATCTGCAGGGGCTCGTCCTCGTGGTGTTCCACGACGTGCGCCAGCCGAAGGCCGCCAGGGGCGGGGCCCGGGTGCCCGGCGCGCGCGACCGCATGGGCGCGCGGGTGCGGGAGCTGGAGTTCGAGCTCAAGGGCACGCGCGAGCACCTCCAGACCGTGATCGAGGAGCAGGAGACCACCAACGAGGAGCTCAAGTCGATGAACGAGGAGCTGCAGTCCTCGAACGAGGAGCTGCAGAGCACGAACGAGGAGCTGGAGACCTCCAAGGAGGAGCTGCAGTCGGTCAACGAGGAGCTGGTCACGGTCAACTCCGAGCTGCAGAACAAGATCGACGAGCTTTCCCAGATCAACAACGACATGAGCAACCTGCTGGCGAGCACGCAGATCGCGACGATCTTCCTGGACAGCGAGCTGAAGATCAAGCGCTTCACGCCGGCGATGATCGACGTCTTCAACCTGATCCAGGGGGACATCGGGCGCCCCTTGAGCGACATCGTCGCCAAGATCGATTACCCGGACCTGGTCCGCGACGCCGAGTCGGTGATCCGCACGCTGAGCTCGGTCGAGAAGCTGACCGCGGCGCCCGGCGGCCGCTGGTTCCTCGCGCGGATCATCCCGTACCGAACCGGCGGCAACGTCATCGACGGCGTCGTCCTGACCTTCACCGACGTCACGGAGCAGCGCACCGCGCAGGAGGTGCTGCGCGAGACCAACTCGGCCCTGGGCATCGTGGAGACGCTCACCCAGCCGCTGCTGGCGCTCGACGGCGACTTCCGCGTGCTCTTCGCGAACAAGGCCTTCCTCGGCGCGATCGCGGCGGGCCCGGAGGCCGTGCTGGGCCACTCGCTCTTCGAGCTCGATGGCGGCGCGTGGAAGGACGCGGGCCTGCGCGAGCGCCTGCGCCGGCTGAGCGAGGACGGCGTCGCCTTCGAGGGGTTCGTCCTGGACCGCGACCTGCCCCGGATCGGCCGCCGGCGGCTGCTGGTGGCCGGCCGCCAGATCCGCGACGCGCGTCTGCCGTCCGACCGGCTGCTGCTGGCGATCGAGGATGTCACCGGCCGCACGGAAGACTAGGAAGACGGGCGGCGCGGGCGCCGCGCCGGCATCCCCCCCGGGACGCCGGCCGGACGCGCGCGCCGCCGCGACGGTGCGGCGCCTCGAGGACGAGCTCGCGGGCGCCGCGACCGAGCTGGCGGCGCTGCGCTCCGACTACGCCAGCCGCCGCACGGCCCTCGACGCCCGCTGCGCGGAGATGGAGGTCGCCCGCGACCGCTTCGAGGCGCTGTACGACCTCTCGCCCACGGGCTTCCTCACGGTGGCCCGCGACTCGGTCATCCTCGAGGCGAACACCGCGGCGATCGAGCTGCTCGGCGCCAGGCGGCTGGGCCTGCGGCAGCGCACGCTCGCCGAGTTCGTCGTCCGCGCGCACCGCAAGGACCTTCGCGCATACCTCGAGCAATGCTTCGCCGGCGACGCGGTGTCCTTCGCCGAACTCTGGCTGCAGCGCGCAGACGGAACGCGTTTCCACGCGCTGCTCCAGAGCCGGCTCACCCCCGGGGACGTCGAGCGGAAGAGTTGCCGGATCTCCCTCTGGGACAACACGGAACGCTGGGAGGCGATCGAGGCACTGCGCGCGTCCGAGGCCCGCTACCACGCCCTGGCCAACGAGCTGGCCCGCGCCCGCGAGGAATCCGACCGCCGGGCCGCCGAGGCCGAATCGGGCCGCAAGCGGCTCGAGCACTCGAATCGCGAGCTCGAGCGCTCGAATCGCGACCTCGAGCAATTCGCCGGGATCGTGGCGCACGACCTGCGGGAGCCGTTGCGCGCGATCGTCGGCTTCTCGGAGCTGCTGCGCGAGCGGATCGGGGCGCAGCTCGACGCCACGTCCGCCGGATACCTCCAGCACGTCGGGCAGGCCGCGGCGTCCATGCAGCGGCTCCTCGACGACCTGCTGCTCTTCTGCCGCGCCGACCGCCCTCGCAACCGCCTCGGCGTCACGGACCTGAACCTGGCGCTCGGCAAGGCGCTGCTGAACCTGCGGGCGCTCGTCGAGGAGACCGCCGCCGCCGTGTCGCAGGAGCGCCTGCCGACGGTGGCCGCCGACGAGACGCAGATGGTGCAGCTCCTGCAGAACCTGGTCTCCAACGCCATCAAGTTCCGCCGCGAGGGTCCCCCCCGCATCCACCTGACCGCCGAGACCCGCAGGGACGAGGAGATCATCGGCATCCGCGACGAGGGCATCGGCATCCCCCCCGGGCAGTCCGAACGGATCTTCCAGATCTTCACGCGGCTGCACGGCCGCGGGGGTCCGGAAGGCACCGGCATCGGCCTGGCGATCTGCCGCCGCATCCTCGAGCGCCACGGGGGGAGGATCTGGGTGGAGTCCCGGCCCGGGAAGGGCTCGACCTTCTTCTTCGCCCTGCCCCGCCCCGCGGATTCGGGGCTCGGCCCCGGCTTCTGCGAGCAGACTCCCCCCCCCCCCCCCCCCCCCCCCCCC
>DATDCY010000052.1 GCA_036524115.1 bacterium
GTGGAGTCGGTCGCCTGGGCGGCCGAGCGCAAGGACGTCCTGGCCGCGTTCCTCGGGATGCTCGTCCTGGCGGCCCACCTCGGCGCCGTGCGCCGCCCAACGGCGGCCCGCCGGGCCCTCGTCGCGGTCCTCCTCGCGCTCGGGCTCATGGCCAAGCCGATGCTCGTCACGATCCCCCTCGTGCTGCTCCTCCTGGACGCCTGGCCCTTCGGCCGGCTGCGGGCCGCGGCGGACCTGCCCGCGCTCCTCGCCGAGAAGGTCCCGCTCTTCGTCCTCGCGATCCTCTCGTCGGCCGTCACGCTCGCGGCCCAGAGCGCCGCCCTCGTCCCGATGGACGTCGTCCCTTTTCCCGCGCGCCTCGCGAATGCAGCGGTCTCGGCAGTGTGGGGCGTCGGCGCGACACTCTGGCCGGCCGACCTGGGGATCTACTACCCGCTGGCGCCCCGGGGCCCGGTGGCACCGGCGATCGCCGGCGCCACCCTCGGTCTGGTCCTCGCGGCGGCGGCAGCGGCAACCGCGTTGCGGCGGCGCCCGTCCCTCGCCGTCGGGCTCTGCTGGTACCTCGTGATGCTCGTCCCCGTGTCCGGCCTGGTGCAGGTCGGCCTTCAGGCCCGCGCCGACCGCTACACCTATCTTCCCTCCGCGGGACTCTGCATCGCAGGGGCGTGGTTCGCGTGGAGTGTGGCCGCGGGCGACCGGCGCCGGCGGCTCCTCGTCGCCGGCGGGTGCGCGGCGGTCGCGCTCGCCTGGGGTCTCGCCGCCGCCCGGCAGCTCTCCTTCTGGGCCGACGGCGAGGCGCTCTTCGGGCACACGCTGACCGTCACGGGCGAGAACCTGATGGCGCGGTACGGTCTCGCCAACGAGCTGGCGGCGCGGGGCCGCGAGGCCGAGGCGCTCGCGCAGTTTGAGCTGCTGGCTGCCGCCAGGCCGGACTTTGCCGACGTCCGCTACCACCTCGGCCTGAGCCTTCAGCGCACCGGGGACGCCCGGCGCGCCGAACAGGAGTACCGCGCCGCGCTGTCGCTGGACCCCGGGCACCACGGGGCGGCCAACAATCTCGGCGTGCTGCTCTTCGATGACGGCGGGGCGCGCGGCGCGCCGCTGGCGGCGGCGGTGGCGTTCTTCCGGCGCGCCGTCGCGCTCCGACCGGACTGGGCCGAGGGACGCCGCAACCTCGCCCGCGCCCTGCGCAAGGCGGGCGACGGCGCGGGCGCCGAGCGCGAATACCGCGCGGCCCTCGCACTCGAGCCCGCGAACGCCGAGGCGCGCAACAACCTCGGAATCCTCCTGGCCGAGCGGGGCGATCTCAGGGGAGCGACGGAGCAGTTTCTCCAGGTGCTGCGGGAGCGGCCGGATCAGCGGGAGGCGCGGGCGAACCTGGAGCGGGCGCACGCCCTCTCCGGTCGATGAGGTAGGTCGCGAACGCCCAGAGCGTGCCGGCGAAGAGCAGGACGGCGCCGCCGAGGACGAGCCGCACGCCGGGGTCGCGGTGCACGTCGTAGCGCCCGATGAGCACCGGGCCGCGGCGGGTCGGCACCTCCTGCGTCCCGCGGGGGTAGACGACCGTCGCCCCGTCGATGAGCGGGTGGTTCAGGCGCGAGGTGCCCCGCGCCCACGCCCCGCCGCGGCCGACGGCGAGGTGGCTGACGCCCTCGACGTCGCCCGAGGGGGAGGAGACGAGCTCGACGCGCTCGAGCCGCAGCGACAGGCCAAGCGGCGCCAGCTCCCGCGCCTCGCCCTCGGCGAGCACGACGCCGTGCACGCGCGTGCCGAGGGTCGCCTCCACGACGAAGCCGCCGAAGACCAGCAGGAAGCCGAGGTGGACGAGCACCTCGCCGAGCCCGCGCAGGCCGCGCCGGCGGCGCCAGAACCAGTTCACGGTGCACAGCAGGAGGCTCGCCGTCATCGCCCAGGTCAGCGCGGCCAGAAGGTAGACCCACGCCGACCACGGGAGTGCCTGCCGGCCGACCTCGCGCAGCCAGAGGGCGAAGGGGTAGGCGTCCATGGTGCCGAAGATGTCGGCGCGCTCGTAGGCCAGCAGCGAGCCGAGGCCGAGATCGAGGCACCAGAGCAGGCAGAGGACGACGAACGTCACCGGGTTGACGGCGATACGCCAGAGCGCCTGCAGGGCTCGCATCACAGCAGCGGGTGGTTCGTCTTGAGCAGCAGACCGAGGCCGAGGTACGTGAAGAGGACGGCCGCGTAGCCGGCGAGCGCCAGCAGATCGAGCCGGCGGCCCTGCCACGCGGGCCGCGTGCGCACGTGGATCACCCCGGCGTAGAAGAACCAGAGCAGGTAGGACCAGATCCCCTTGGTGTTCCACGTCCAGTAGGAGCCCCAGGCGAGGTAGGCCCAGATGCTGCCGGCGATCATCGCCCACGTGAAGAGGATCCAGCCGAGGTAGAGGCTCTCGTCGAGGATCGCGCGCGCCGACGGGACGGCCCCGCCCGGCGCCAGCCGCAGCAGCGCGACGAGGGCCGCGGAGCCGAAGAGCCCGTAGGCGGCGAACGAGGCCGCCACGTGCAGGAAGAACAGGGGCGTGTCCAGCGCGGGCGTCAGCGGCTTGATCGCGGCCGGGCCGAAGGAGGCGGCGGCCAGCGAGGCCAGCGCCAGCCCGAGGGCGGCGGCGAACAGCCCCCAGGCGCGGTGGCGCGCCAGCAGCGAGAGGGCGTGCGCGACGACGAAGATCGCCAGGAAGTGCTGGCTCTCGAAGAGTCCCGTCACCGGCGTGTGCCCGCCCTCGCGCCAGCGCAGCACGAAAAGCGCCAGCTGCACGGCGAGCCCGCAGGCGGCGAGCGCGGCGGCGGGCGCGCGCCAGCCCGGGTGAGAACAACACGGCGTCGTAGCGCGCTTTCGCTTTTGGAATGCCGCGCAAGAACCGACCGCCCTGCCCTGCGCAGCGCCTGCGCGCCTTCGCGAGCAACGCCGGCACTTGTTCGACGGCATCGACGCG
>DATDCY010000053.1 GCA_036524115.1 bacterium
GCGGCCGTCCGCTCGCCCCTGCGCGCCGGCGCCTTTGCCGGGCCCTCGGGCGGGACGATCTGCTTGGCGTCGGCCCAGAGCTCCTCGAGGCCGAAGAAGAGCCGCTTCTCGGCGTGGAAGACGTGCACGACGAAGTCCACGTAGTCGATGAGGACCCACGTGGCATCCTGCAGTCCCTCGACGGACAGGGGCCGCTCGCCCTTCTCCGCGAGCTTCTCCTGCACGCCCTCGGCGATCGCGCGCACGTTCGTGTCCGAGCTGCCGGTGCAGACGACCATGTAATCGGTCACGGAGGAGAGCCCGCGCACGTCCAGCGCACTGATCTGCTGGGCCTTCTTCTCCTGCGCGGCCTCCATCGCGGCCCGCACCAGATTCCTCGCCGTTGCCATTCAGGCTCCTTTCGTGTGTCGCGGGGCGGTCGCCCGCCCCCCAGTCGTGCCGCGCCGGTAGAGCCCGTCGCGGCGGATCGCCCGCTCGACCGCCGGCGGGACGAGGTAGCGGATCGAGGCGCCCCGGGCCGCGCGCGCGCGGACCGCGGACGCGGAGATCGAGAGCTGCTCGGTCGGGACCAGAAGCACGCGCGTGCCGGCGGCGGTGCGCCAGGCGCGCACGCCCTCCGGGGTTCGGCGCTCGTTCCCGAGGCCCCAGGCCGTGGGGGCATGGCGCCGCGGATCCTCGAGCGGGAAGCCCACGCGCGGGAAGACGGCGAAGTTCGCGGCCTCCGCCAGCCGGCCGGCCTCGTGCCAGGTGCGGATCTCCGCGAAGGCGTCCATGCCGATCAGGAAGTACAGCTCGCGCTCGCCCGGTCGCGGTCCCGCGAGCGCCCGCAGCGTGTCGATCGTGTACGAGAGCCCGCCGCGCCGCACCTCGAGGTCGACGGCGCCGAAGCCGGGGTTGCCGCGGATGGCCAACCGCACCAGCGCGAGCCGCGCCGCGCCGCTCGGGAGCGACTCGCCCTTGTGCGGCGGCAGGTTCGAGGGGACGAAGAGCACGCGGTCGAGGCCGAGGCGATCGCGGACGTCCTCCGCGAGGATGAGGTGCGCGAGGTGGATCGGGTTGAAGGTGCCGCCGTAGACGCCGACGCGCACGGGCACGTGCGCGGTCACCGGCCCGCGCCGCCGCGCCGCGCCCGCCGGGTGCGGACGTCGCCGGGTCCGATGGGGAGTCTCGCGAAGATCTTCGCCTCCACCGCGTCCATCAGCGTCCAGTTGCGCCGGATGCGCTCCTCGAATTCCACCTGCCCCCGCCCATAGCGGACGATGAGGTCGCGAAAGCGCGCCGCGAGGCTGACCACGTCCTCGTAGAGCACGCGCTTGTCGGCGTAGTTGACGAGCTCGGCCGCCGTCACCGGCCCGGCGGGGTCCGACGGGCCGAGGTGGACGTGCCGCTCGACGACCGCGGCGACGGCCGGCAGCCCCAGCTCCCGCAGGACGCGGCCGCCCTCTGCGGCGTGGTCGAGGCGGCTCTCGAGGCAGGGCGCCTTCGCGATGTCGTGGAGGAGCGCCGCGGCCTCCACCAGGGCGAGGTCGATGGGCTCGCCCCGCTCGCGCAGGGCCGCGCCGATCTGCCGCGCGACGCGCGCGACCTGCCGGCTGTGGCGCTGGATGTGCTCCGGGACGGCGTGTGCCGCCAGCAGCCGCCGGCAGGTCGAGGCCGACGGGCTCGTGCCGCGGATGCGCGGCGGCCGCGCGGGGCCACAGTTCCCGGCGCCCCCGCGCGTGGCTTTCATCGGCATGCGCCCGATCTTCCCGCGCCGCCCCTGGGATGTCAACCGGCGGTGGCCGCCTAGAAGTAGCGCTCCCCCTCCTCGAGCGCCTTGGCGGCGATGACCAGGCGCCCGCCTGTGCGCTCGACGGGCACCGCGACCGGCACGCAGGAGCCGATCCCGGTGGGGAGCGTATCCAGCTCGAAGCGCATGCCACACTTGATGCAGACCATCTTCCCGCCCTCGAGTCGGTACCCCTTCTTCCAGCGGGCGCAGGTCCGACAGGCGTCGAACGCGGCGCGCACGGTGCCGCCGCTGTCCCGGTAGATGAAGAAGTCCGCCGCCCGGCCGGCGTCGTCCCGGAACGTGAAGAAGCGGACGCTCCCGGCGGCGACGTCCGCGGCCTCCAGGGACACCGTGCCGTCGACCGCCCGGACCTCGGGGTACTTCGCGCCCGCCGGCGCGCAGGCCCCCGCGGCTGCGAGGATCGCCGCCAATGCCGCTGCGGCCGCGGCGCGCGCCCCGACGGCGCGCCAGGTGCGACGAC
>DATDCY010000054.1 GCA_036524115.1 bacterium
GGCGCGGCGGCCGCGCTCTTCTGGACCGCCGCCGCGCGCCTCGCGCTCGCGCCGCCGCCCTCCGGCGCGGTCACGGTGCCCCTCGGGCGCTGGCTCGAGGCCGGCGGCATCGACGTGACCTTCGCGCTGCGCCTCGACGCCCTCTCCGCCGCGATGGGTCTCGTCGTGACCGGCGTCGGCTTCCTGATCCATCTCTACGCGGTGGCGCTGATGCGTGGCGAGGAGGGGCTGCGGCGCTTCTACGCCGCGATGAACCTCTTCGTCGCCGCGATGCTGCTGCTCGCGCTCGCCGACGACTACCTCGTGCTCTACCTCGGCTGGGAGGGCGTCGGCCTGTGCAGCTACCTGCTGATCGGCTTCTGGCACCGCGATCCCGCCAATGGCCGGGCGGCGCGCAAGGCCTTCGTCGTGACGCGCGCCGGCGACGCGGCCCTCCTGCTCGGGCTGCTCCTGATCTTCTCGCGCCTCGGGACGCTGCGCATCGACGAGGTCGCGGCACGCGCGGGCGCGGCCTGGCAGCCGGGGTCCGCGGTCGCGATCGCCGCCGCCGCGCTGCTGCTCGCCGGCGCCCTCGGCAAGTCCGCGCAGCTGCCGCTGCAGACCTGGCTGCCGGACGCGATGGCCGGGCCAGTGCCCGTCAGCGCGCTGATCCACGCCGCGACGATGGTGACGGCCGGCGTCTACCTCGTCGCGCGCAGCCGCGCCCTGTTCGCGCTCGCCCCCGCGGTCCTGCACGCCGCGGCGGCGATCGGCGCGGCGACGCTGCTGCTCGCCGCCTGCAGCGCCCTCGTCCAGCGCGACGTCAAACGCGCGCTGGCGTACTCGACGATGAGCCAGATCGGCTACCTCTACCTCGCGCTCGGCGTCGGCGCCCCGGCGGCCGCGATCTTCCACCTCGTCACGCACGCCTTCTTCAAGGCGCTGCTCTTCCTCGGAGCCGGCGTCGCGATCGTCGCCGCGGGCGGGACGCACGACCTGGCGGCGATGGGGGGGCTGCGCCGGCGGCTGCCGCTGGTCTTCTGGTGCTTCGGCGCCGGCACGGCATCGCTGGCGGCGCTGCCGTTCGTGACCGCGGGATTCTGGAGCAAGGAGGGTATCCTCGCCGCCGCGTGGTCGTCGCCCTGGGCCGGCGGATGGCTCTGGGCGGCTGGCGTCGCCGGCGCGCTGCTGACCGCGCTCTACGCGTTCCGCATCCTCGCGCTGGTCTTCTTCGGGGAGCCGCGCGCCGCGTTCAACGGGGCGGACGCGCAGTCTGTCGCCACGGGACCGGCGATGACCATCCCGCTGGTCGTGCTGGCGCTGGCCTCGATCGGGGGCGCCCTGCTCGCGCTCCCCCCGCCGGGCGCAACCGGTTCGGCGTTCGTCACCTTCCTCGCGCCGGTCCTGGGAGGGGAATCGGGAGGGGCCGCGGAGGTCTCGCCCCTGCTGCGCCCGGTCGCGGTGCTCGCCTCGCTCGGCGGTGCCTGGCTCGCGTACCTGTTCTTCCGCCCCGGGCGCGCCGGCGCGGCAACGACGGGGGCCCCGGCCGCCGCCGGGCCGCTCCACCGCCTCCTGGTGGCCGGCTGGGGCTTCGACTGGCTCTACGAGCGTCTCTTCGTGCGGCCGCTGCTGTGGGCGGCGGACGCCGGGCGGGACGACCCCGCCGACCTGCCCTTCCGCGGGCTCGCCTGGTACGTCCTGCTCGCCGACGGCATGCTCTCGCGCGCGCAGTCGGGCCGGATGCGCTGGTACGCCGCCGGCATCGCGCTCGGCGCGGCGGCCGCTCTGGCGCTGGTGCTGCTGGCATGACGCTCGCGCTGCTGATCGTCGTGCCGCTCGCCGCCGGCATCCTTGCCCTCGTTCCGGGCGGCGGGCGGGAAACGCGCGCCCGCGTGCTTGCCCTCGCCGCGATGCTCTTCGACCTCGGCGTGTCGGCCGCCATCTGGCTGCGCCACTTCTCCGGAGCGCGACCGCCGGACGCGGGGTGGCTGGAGGAGTTCGACGTCCCCTGGATTCCCGCCTGGGATGCGCGGCTGCACCTGGCCCTCGACGGCGCGAGCCTCGCGCTCGTGGCGCTGACCGCCCTGCTCGGCGTGGCGGCCGTGCTCGCCTCGTGGCGCGAGGTCCGGCGCCTGGTGCCGGGTTTTCACGCCTGCCTCCTCTGGGCGCTCGGCGGCATCACGGCCGTGTTCCTGGCGCGGGACCTGCTCCTCTTCGTCCTCGCCTGGGAGCTGATGCTGGTGCCCGTCTACCTGCTGATCGCGCTCTGGGGCCATGAGGGACGAGCGCGGGCCGCCGTCCGCTTCCTGCTCTTCACGCAAGCCGGCGGCCTGCTGCTGCTCGCGGCGGTCCTGGGCCTCGCCCTCGCCCACGAGCGCGCCACCGGCATGCTCACCTTCGACGCGGAGCGACTGGCGGCAACGCCGCTGGCCCCGGGCCTCGCGCTGGTGTTGCTGATCGGCTTTCTCGCCGCCTTCCTCGTGAAGCTCCCTGCGATCCCGCTGCACACGTGGCTGCCCGAGGCGCACACCCAGGCGCCGACCGCCGGGAGCATCGTCCTCGCCGGCTTGCTGCTCAAGACCGGCGCCTACGGACTGCTGCGGTTCGCCATCCCCCTCTTTCCCGGCGCCGCGGCCGCGGTCGCGCCGGCGCTCATGGCCGCGGCGGTCGCCGGCATCTTCTACGGGTCGGTGCTCGCCATCGGGCAGAGGGACCTCAAGCGCTTCATCGCCTACACGAGCGTGAGCCACATGGGCTTCGTGCTCCTCGGGCTCTTCGCCGGGAACGACCTCGCGCGCCAGGGGGCGCTCGTCCAGATGGTCTGCCACGGGCTCGGCACCGGCGGCCTCTTCCTCGTCGCGGGGGCGCTCCAGGAGCGGCTCGGCTCGCGCTCCTTCGAGCGGCTCGGCGGCCTCTGGGACGAGGCGCCGCGGCTCGGCGGCGCCACCCTCCTGCTCGCCCTGGCGGCGCTCGGGCTGCCGGGCCTCGGCACTTTTCTCGGCGAGTTCCTCGTGCTGCTGGGCACGGCGCGCTCGAGCCTGCCGGCGGCCGCCGCCGGCGCCGCCGGGCTCGTGCTCTCCGCGGTCGCCTCCCTGGTGCTCGTCCAGCGCGCGCTCTTCGGCCCGGCGCCGGAGCGGCCCCGCGTCGCCGACCTTGGCGCGCGCGAGGCCGCCACGCTCGCCGTGATGTGCGGGCTGCTGCTCGGCATCGGCCTCCATCCCGGGCCGCTCCTCGATGCCGCGCGGCACGGCCTGGCGACGATCGCCGCGCCGGGGAGCGCGCCGCAGCCCGAGCCTGCGCCGCAGCCGCCGGCGCCTGAGGGGACGCCATGAGCCGCGCCGACCTCGCCGCACTGCTGCCGCTGCTCATCACGGCGCTGGCCCCGGTCGCCCTGCTGGTCGTCATCGCCGCGGCCCGCAGCCACGGGGTGGCGCTGGCCCTGACCGTCTTCGCCGTCGGCGAGGCGCTCGCCGCGATCCCCGGGGCGCTGGCGGCGGCGCCGCGGCGCGTGGGGCCGCTGCTCGTGGTGGACGGCATCGCCCTCTTCGCGGCCGGATTGGTCCTCGCGGCCACGCTGGCCGTGGCGCTCCTCGCGCAGCGACAGCTGCGGCGCGAGGAGCGGCCGGAGGAATTCTACCTGCTCCTGCTGCTCGCCGCAGCAGGCGCCCAGGTGCTCGCGGCCGCGGCGCACGTGGCCTCGCTCGTGCTGGGCCTGGAACTGCTCAGCACGGCCCTCTACCCGCTCATCGCCTACCGCCGCCCAGGCCCCCGAGGCGTGGAGGCAGGGCTGAAGTACCTGGTACTCGCGGTGGTGGCCATCGCGACGCTGCTCTTCGGCGCGGCCCTGCTGTACTTCGAGTGGGGGACCCTCCAGCTCGCGGCCCTCGCCGCGGCGTTCGCTCGCGGCCCCGTGCCGCCGCTGGCGACCGCCGGGCTGGCCCTCATCGTGGTCGGCGCCGGCTTCAAGCTCTCGCTCGTGCCGATGCACCTCTGGGCGCCCGATGTCTTCGCCGCAGCCCCCGAGCCGGTCTCCGCCTTCATCGCGACGGCCTCGAAGGGCGCCGTGGCCGTGCTGCTCCTGCGCCTCGCGGCGCCCGACGGCGCGATGACGCCGCCGCCGGTCGCCGCCCTGCTCGCGACGCTCGCCGTGCTCTCGATGCTCGGCGGGAACCTCGTCGCGCTCCGCCAGCGCGATCCGCGGCGCATGCTCG
Organism: bacterium; assembly: GCA_036524115.1. NCBI lineage: Bacteria > bacterium. The sequence continues at coordinate 4,191 of DATDCY010000054.1, forward strand.
CCGGCTCGTCGATCGCGCACATGGGCTACCTGCTCGTGGCGGTGCTGGCCGCCGGTCCCCGCCGCGTCGAGGCCGCGGCGTTCTACCTCGTCGCGTACGCCGCGGCGACGCTGGCGGCCTTCGGCGCCCTCGCGCTGCTTCGCCGCCGCGCGGACGGACGCGCCGCTGGGACCGAGCTGGAGGGCCTTGCGCGGCGGCGGCCGTTCCTCGCGTCCGTCCTCGCCATCGCGCTGCTGTCGCTGGCGGGCCTGCCGCTGACCGGGGGCTTCATCGGGAAGGTCTACCTCATCGGCGCCGGCGTCGAGGCCGGCCTGAGCGCGCCGGTCGCCGCGCTCATCGCCGGCAGCGTCCTCGGCCTGTTCTACTACGTGCGGCCGATCGTGGCGATGCTCGCCGCGCCGGAGGCTCAAGTGCGCCACACCTCTGCCGCACCCCCGCACGGCTACGCGGTGCTCGCGGCACTCGCCGCCGTACTCCTCTGGCTCGGGACGGCCCCGGCGCCGCTGCAGGGCCTGCTCCGCGCGCTCGGGCCGGCGGGCTTCTGAGCGCGCCATGGCCTATATTGGGGGTGCGATGCCCGATCCGGACCTCGACTTCGCCTCGCGCAGGCGCGCCTTCCTCCGCACGACGGTCGGCGCGCTCTCCGCGGCGGCCGCGGCCACGCTCGGCCTGCCCATCGTGCGCGCGCTCTTCGTCGCGCCGCCGGCGAGCGGCGTCGCGTGGTCGCGCGTCGGCCCGGTCGACGCGCTCGGGGCGGGATCACCGCTCGAGATGAAGTTCGAGACGCTCGGGGAGGACGCATTCCTCCGTACCCCGGAGCTGCGTTCCGTCTGGGCGGTGCGCTCGGGCGCCGGGAACATCGAGGTCTACTCGCCCGTCTGCCCGCACCTCGGCTGCCACTATCTCTGGAACCCCGGGAGCGGGCGCTTCGAATGCCCCTGCCACGCGAGCGTCTTCGCGCTCGACGGCCGGGTGCTCTCCGGCCCCGCGCCGCGGCCGCTGGACACCCTGGAGCACCGGGTGGACGCTGGCGTCCTCTACGTCCGCTGGACGCAGTTCCGCGCCGGCGTGGCGCGCAAGACGGCGGTCTAGGGTGGCGCAGATGCTCGCGCGGGCGGCGGAATGGATCGGGGAGCGCTGGCCGGTGGCGGCGCTGCGCTCGCTCCTGCTGGACGAGCGCATCCCCGGCGGCGCCAGGTACGCGTACAGCACCGGCGCGCTGGTCCTGGCCGTGTTCGGCGTCCAGGCGGCCACGGGGCTGGCGCAACTGCTGTTCTACGCGCCGACGGTGGACCACGCCTACGACAGCGTCTGCTTCCTGCGCACGCGCGTCGCCTTCGGCTGGCTGATCCACGGGCTGCACTTCTGGGGCGCGACCGCGATGGTCGCCCTCGTGCTCGCGCACCTGGCGACCGGCTTCCTCTGGGGCGCCTACAAGCGGCCACGCGAGCTGACGTGGCTCGCCGGCTGCGGGCTTCTCGCCGTCGTCCTCGGCTTCGCCTTCACGGGCGGCCCCCTGCAGTGGGACCAGAAGGGCTACTGGGCCGCGCAGGTGGGGACAAGCGTCGCGGGGAGCGTGCCGCTCGTGGGCGGCGTCCAGAAGCTGCTGCTGCGCGGCGGCGAATCGATGGGGCAACTCACGCTGACGCGCTTTTTCGCGCTGCACGTGCTCGTGCTCCCGGCGCTGCTGCTCGGGCTGGCCGCGGTCCACGTCGTCGCGATGCGCCGCTTCGGGCTCTCCGGCCCCTGGGACGAGGGCCGCCGCGCGCCCGACGGCCCCTTCTGGCCCGACCAGGTCTTCAAGGACGCGGTCGCGATCTCGCTGGCGCTGCTGGCGCTCGTCGCGCTCGCGGCCCTCGCCCCTCCCGGCTATGCGGGGCCCGCCGACACGCTGGACGTCGCCTACGTGCCGAAGCCGGACTGGGAGTTTCTCTTCCTCTACCAGAGCCTGAAGTACTTCAGCGGGCCGCTCGAGCCGCTCGGCACCGTCGGCGTGCCCGCCGCCCTCGCGGCCCTGCTCCTGCTGCTCCCCTTCGTCGACCGCCGGCCCGAGCGCAATCCGCTGCGCCGCCCGCTCGCGCTGGCCGCGGGGGTGGCGCTCGCCGCGACGCTGACGGCCCTGAGCGTCGCGGGACACCGCAGCCCGGGCTTCGCCGGGACCGCGGCGGCCGACGCGGGCGCGGTCTGGCTCCCCGCCGCTGGCGCCGGGTCCTCCGCCACTGCGGCGGCTGGCGGCGCCGCACCAGGGCGGGCCGCCGCCATCATCGGCAACGCCGAGCGGGGCGCGCAGCTCTTCGCGGCGGACTGCGCGGGCTGCCACGGCCCGCGGGGCGCGCGCGGCGTATCGAACCCCGGGGCCGCCGACGGCACCGTCCCCACGCTCGCCCCCATCGACCCGGCACTGCGCGACCCCGACCCCGCACGCTTCGCCGAGCACATCGACACCTTCATTCAGCACGGGTCGGTGCCGGAGGGCCGCGCGCCCGCGATCTCCATGCCGGCGTTCGGTGATGCCAATGCGCTGACGCAGCCGGCGATCGCAAACCTCGAGGCCTACCTGCTCGGCCTCAACGGCGTGGACCGCGGCCGGATCGTCGAGCCGGGGATGGAGCCGCGCACGTTCCTGCTGCTCGTCGCCGCAGCCTACGCGCTGATCGCGCTCGTGGCCGGCGGCGCGCGCCAGAAGCTCGCGGATGCGGCCGCCGCCGGGCCGCAGGGAGGAGCGCGACCGTGACGACGCAGCCGGCCGACGCCTTCGTCTTCTTCGGGGCCACCGGGGACCTCGCGGCAAAGAAGATCCTCCCCGCGCTTCTCTCGCTCGTGCGCCGCGGGCGGCTGGCGGTCCCGATCGTCGGCGTGGCGAAGGAGGACTGGGACCGCGCACGGTTCCTCGGGCACGCCCGCGACGCCCTGGAGCGGCAGGGCGCGCTCGACGAGGCGGCGTTCCAGCGGCTCGCCTCGCTCGTTGGGTACATCGGCGGCGACTACCGCGACCGCGCGACGTTCGAGGCGCTGCGCGCGGCGCTCGGGGCGGCGCAGCGCCCGCTCTACTACCTGGCCATCCCGCCGTCCATGTTCGAGCCGGTGCTCGCCGGCCTCAGCGCGGCGGGCTGCACCGCCGGCGCGCGGGTCGTGGTCGAGAAGCCGTTCGGCCGCGACCTGGCCTCGGCGCGCGAGCTGGGCGCGCGCCTCGCGCCGATCTTCCCCGAGGCGGCCGTGTTCCGGATCGACCACTACCTCGGCAAGGAGCCGGTGCAGAACATCTTCTACACCCGCTTTGCCAACGCGATCTTCGAGCCGATCTGGAACCGCGACCACATCGCCGCCGTGCAGATCACGATGGCCGAGGAGTTCGGGGTCGAGGGCCGCGGCGCCTTCTACGAGGAGGCCGGGGCGGTCCGCGACGTGCTCCAGAACCACCTGCTGGCGATGGTCGCGCACCTGGCGATGGACCCGCCCAGCGGCTCCTCGGTCGAGGCGCTGCGCGACGAGGCGACCCGCCTGCTGCGGGCCGTGCGGCCGCTCGACCCGGCGGACGCCGTGCGCGGCCAGTTCCGGGGCTATCGCGAGGAGCGCGGCGTCGCCCCCGACTCGCGGGTCGAGACATTCGTCGCCGTGCGCCTGTTCATCGACTCGTGGCGCTGGGCCGGCGTGCCCTTCCTGATCCGTGCCGGCAAGCGCCTGCCCGTGACCTCGACGACGGTGACCGTCGATTTCAAGCGCCCGCCGCGCGAGACGTTCGGCGAGGCCGTGCCGGTCTCCTCGAACCACCTGCGGTTGCGCCTGAGCCCGGAGGTGCTCATCGCGCTCGGCGTGCGGGTCAAGGTCCCGAGCGAGCGCATGGAGGGCAAGGACGTCGAGCTGGTCGTGTGCCAGAACGAGGGCGACGCGCTGGCGCCGTACGAGCGGCTCATCGGGGACGCGCTCGCGGGGGACCAGACGCTGTTCGGCACCCAGGCGCGCGTGGAGGAGCAGTGGCGCATCGTCGAGCCGCTCCTGCGCGCCGGGACGCCGCCGGCCCTCTACGAGCCGGGCAGCTGGGGACCGCCCGCGGCCGGCGCGCTCGTCCCCCCGGGGACCTCGTGGCACGACCCGCGGGCGAGCGAGCGCGAGCGCTGCGGACCGGACCGGGCGCAGGCCGGGGATGCCGGCCCTGGGGCGAACACTCCATAGCGGCGCCTCCGCGCGACTCCTACTTTTTTTGAAAGGCGGAGGAATGCGCCTGCCGCCGTCACCTCAGGACAAGGAGGACGCCATGAAGAAGCTCTGTCTCGCAGGCATCGCGCTCGCCATGCTGCTGGCCCCCTGGATGACCGCCCTGGCGGCGGCCGCGGGCCAGGAGAAGGTCTCGATCAAGGGCGAGATCATCGACACCTACTGCTACGCCACCGAGGGCGCCAAGGGCGACGGGCACCGCGAGTGCGCCCTCGCCTGCGCCAAGGCCGGGATCCCCGTCGGGCTGCTCGAGGACGGCACGGACAAGGTCTACGTGCTGCTCCCGAACAAGGCGGCAACCGCGCTGCCGGCGTCGGTCCTCGAGAACATGGCGCGCAAGGTGACGGTCAACGGCACCGTCATCACCAAGGGCGGCAGCCAGTTCCTCAGCGTCGACTCGCTCAAGTAGCGCAGACCGCTTGTCACCGGCGTCCCTCCGGGGGACACTGTGCCTCCCGGGGCGGAATGGGTCCGCCCGCGGAGCTGACGGCATCCACCAGGAGGGGACGGCCATGGGCAGGCGGAGCCTGAAGGAGATCGTCGCGACGCGGATCGAGCACTTCACGCGCAGGCCGGAGGCGGCCGCCTACGCGCCGAAGGTCAGCTCGCGGCACGTCCGCAACCTCTACACGGAGACCCGGGTGCGCGAGCACCTGGTGAAGTCGGACTACGGCGAGGCCGCGGGCGGCGAGAACCAGGCCCCGAACCCCATCGAGCTGCTGCTCACGGCGTTCGCCGCCTGCATCGAGGCGGCGTTCTTCGAGTTCGCCGAGCACGAGGGGCTCACGGTGACCTCCGTCGAGGCGCAGGTCGAGGGCTCACTCGACCTGCGCGGGCTCTTCATGGTCGGCGACGTTCCCGCCGGCTTCAGCGAGGTCAGGTACGTGCTGCGCGTCGTCAGCCCGGACGACCCATCGCGGGTCCGGGCGCTCGCCGAGAAGGTGATCGAGCACTGCCCGGTGGTCGACAGCCTCAGGAAGCCGACCGCGGTCAACGGCGTCGTCGAGGTCTGCGGGCCGGCGGCAGGCTAGAGCACCGCCGGCGCGCCAGCGCCCTCTCTTTCCGGTTGGCAGGAGATTTGCATTCATTGGGATGCAAACTGCTTCGAGCGGAAAGAGAGGAACCATGACCATCGCCGTGCGACACTGGATCCCGAGGTTGGCGGCCCTGACCGCAAATCTCGCGGCATGCCTGTTTTTCCTGCTGCCCGGGCCGGCCCGGGCATGGCAGCGCGACCTGCAGGCGGAACCGCTTCGCGAGATCCGCCAGCATGACGTGACCACCGTCGACGAGCGCAAACTCGCGACGGACGCTGCTGGAAATGCCGACGCCTGCGAAAAATGCCACAGCGCCTGCGAGGAGGGGCGGCACCACGGCGGGCGCCAGGCGACGGCGCCGCGCGCCGACGTTGACCTGCCGCTTGCGGCGGACGGCAGCGTCACGTGCCTGACTTGTCACCGGCACCACGGGGATGGCGCCGCGGCAGGCATTGCCCTGCGGCTCCCGAACCTCAAGCGGGAACTCTGTCTCGCCTGCCACGCGCCGGCGCCGGTGGACGAGCCGACCATCGAGATCCTCTCGCCCCCCGAGCGCGCGCTCGTCCCGGAGGAGCGCGTCGCGCTCATCGGCAGGTTCTCCTCGCCCGTCGGCGGGCACCTCACCGTCCGGCTCAACGGGACGTCCTTCCACGTGCGGGCCGGGGAACGCGACTTCTCCACGTGGCTGACGCTCCGCGAGGGCGTCAACCGCTGCGAGATCGCCCTCGGCGAGCGGGTGCTCTGGAGCGGCGAGATCTTCCACGGTGACAAGGGCGGGGGCAGCTACGCGCGCCGAGCCATCGGCCACCGGACCGCCAGCCAGCAGGAGTGTCGCGAGTGCCACGACGAAGGGGACGAGAAGGCGATGCGCACGAGCGCCGACAACGCCGCCCTCTGCTACGAGTGCCACGACCGCCACGAGGGAAAGCGCTACCTGCACGGGCCCCTCGGCGTGGGGGCCTGCCTCGTCTGCCACGACCCGCACAGCGGCTACGGGACCGCCCACCTGCGCGACGATCAGGCGCTGCTCTGCGGCACGTGCCACGCCACGGGCGGCGGCGCAACGGCGTCGGCGTGCAATGCGCGCGGAAAGAACTGCTCCGACTGCCACGACCCGCACCAGTCCGACGCGCGCTACCTGCTCAAGGGTCCGAAGTACACGCTCCTGCGCGACACAGACGCGGGCCGCTAGCGGAGGTGCCGGGGCTGCCGGCCCGAGGGCGCCCCGGAGAAGAGGTACCCGCACGCGATGGAACGGATCCTGGCGGTATTCGCGCACCCGGACGACGAGGTCTCCTGCGTGGGCACGCTCGCCAACCACGCGGACGCCGGCGATCAGGTGCGGCTGCTCTGGCTCACGCGGGGCGAGAGCACGACCGTGCTGGCCATGGACCGCGAGGCGAAGATCCGCGAGCGCGCGCGGCAGGCCGAGCGCGTCGGGACGCTGCTCGGCGCGGCGACCGGGTTTCTCGATTTCCCGGACGCCGGTGTCGTCCACACCCGTGAGAACGCGCTCGCGGTCGCCGAGGTCATCCGCGCCTGGAAGCCGACGATCGTCGTGACCTGGAACCTCCACCGCGCCGTCGGCGCCGGCCACCCCGATCACCGCAACACGCACGCGATCGTCCTCGACGCCGTTTCCTACGCCCGCATTCCGCTCGCCGCCGGCCAGGAGGTGCAGCGGGAGCACGTCAGCATCTACCTGACGCACGAGGAGCGTGGCGGCCGGCCGCTGCGGCTGATCGACGTCTCCGCCCAGGAGGAGCGCATCCGCGCCTTCTTCGGGATCTACAAGGGGATGTACGGCGCCTGGCCCGTCGAGGAGCTGGTCTTCGCCAGGCTCATCAGCCAGGGGCGGGCGGCCGGCTGCCGCCTCGCCGAGGCCTTCGAGGTCGTGCAGCTCGGCAAGGCGGACCGCCTGCTCATCTGAAGGGGCGCGCGGCCGCCGCGCGACGGTGGCCTCACCGGAAGTCCCGGGACGGCGCGGTCAGCTCGCCGAGGAGGTGGCTGAAGTCCGCGAGGCGGCGCGCGATGAGGTGCACGACGGCCCCCTCGCGCTCGATGCGCCCGGCGACCAGCAGCAGCCGTGCGCCGATCAGCTCGCGGTGCTGGCGGTCGGCGAGGTCGCGCCAGACGACGACGTTCGCCGTGCCCGTCTCGTCCTCCAGGGTCACGAAGGTCACGTCCTTGGCCGTGCCGGGGCGCTGGCGCGTGACGACGATGCCGGCGAACCGCGCCGGGCGGCCGTGGGGCAGCGCGTTGAGACGGGCGGCGGTCAGGCACTTCTCGCGTGCCAGGCGCCCGCGCAGCAGCGCCACGGGGTGGCGGCCGAGGGTCAACCCGACGGCGGCGTAGTCCTCCAGGAGGTCCTGGCCCTCCGTGGGACGGGAGAGCCGCGGCGCCGGCTCGATGACGGACACGCCCCGCAGCAGGGGCAGCGGCTGCGACTCGGCCCCCAACGCCGCCCAGCGCGCGAGCCGCCGGTGAC
>DATDCY010000055.1 GCA_036524115.1 bacterium
CATCGCGGTCCCCGGCCCCACGGACCGTGCCGGCGCCAACTTCATCGCGGGCCGGATCGTGGCCCAGGTGATCCTCCGACCGCTCCCGTCCGGCACCCCCAACGTCGCGCTGCTCTTCGGCTACCGCGACCCGCAGCACTACCGATATGTGCGCTTCTTCCCAAGCGCCACGGAGATCGGCCAGGTCGGGACGATCGACGGCCAGTCTCCGCCGCTGCGCCGGCAACTGACCCACGCCCTGCCCGTCGGTCTGCCGCAGTTCGTGCGGATCGACGTGCGCCCTGGCGGCACCGTGCAAGTCTTCGCCGGAGGCGTTCCCCTCGGCGCGCTGACGTTCCCGGCCGCAGTCGCCGGCCACGCTGGCGTCATGACACGCAATGCCCAGGCCGTCGTGGACAACTTCCGGCTCTGGACGCGAACTATTCTCAACTAATCGGCGTTGGGAGGCGAGGAAGGCGGGATGGCGCCCAAGCGAAATCTGCGATTCGGCGTCGCGCTGGCGGCAATCATCGCGAGCCTTTCTCTCATTGTTCCACATGAGGCCGCGGCGACCGGCGGCATTTCGGGGCGGGTCACGGGGCCAAATGGGGAGCCGCTGGCGGGGGTCGAGGTGCAGGCGTTCTTACTCCTCCTGCGCCCTTGGGCGCCGGGCATGTTCCTGACAATCCCTGACCGGCGCGGGCTTGTCGCATGGACGCAGACCGCGGCTGACGGGAGCTATGAACTTGCCGGGCTCCCCGCAACTCTGCAGTACTGGTGCACCCACTGGGGTGGCCACTACTACCTATTGTTCTCGCCACCTCGAGGCACCGGCTTTCCTCCGAGGGTTCTCCGTGGGCTGCGCGGCCAACCCTCACGGATGCTGCTGGTGGAAGATGGGAAGACGCTGACCGGCTTCGATGTCCGGCTTGGGCCTCCCGCGAGCATTGGTGGCACCGTGACCGGTCCCGACGGCGCGCCTCTGGCAGACGCCTGGGTCGGAGCTGACATCTTCACACAGAGAGATTCGGCCAGGGTCTTGCGCTGGCGCACAACGACTGACGGCTTGGGCCGCTTCGTTCTCACCAACCTGGAGGATGAGCCGAATTACGTCAAGGTGGATGCGCCCGGGCCGCCGGTCTGGGCGGTGTTTTATCCCGGAGGCAGCGAACCGGTACCCATCCGTCCCATCCTCGGCGCCAGATCCTCGGGATACGACATCGCGATCCCGACGCCGGGGATGCTGCAGGTCAATCCTCCTTCGGGGCAGGACTACACGGCGTGGAGCTTCTCGACCGGATTCGACGAGCTCAGCTGGGAGTACTACTGGCCCTCTCCCACCTACCTGCCGCCGGGGGACTACCGCATAGGGCTCGGCATGTCGTGGCGCTGGTCCGACAATACGTATTATCCGGGGACGTTCCAGTGGGATGAAGCATCTCCGGTCACGGTAAAGTCCGGTGAGCTGACCAGCATCACCCTGGCCCCAACCGCGCCAGGTATTGCGAACGGAACGGTGGTCGACAGCACGGGAGCGCCCGTGGATGGTGTCACCGTGAGCCTGTCGGAAGACGAGTTGTGCGGCCCAGCCGCGGTGACGCAAACCGGCTCCGACGGGGTCTTCACTATCTCGTCGCGCGACGACCGAAAGATCTTCTTCAGCAAGGAAGGCTACGCGCCGGTGTGGTTCAACGACAAAGTCGACAGGGCGTCGGCGGACGTCGTCCGGTTCCGCAGCGGCGAGACCGTCTCCCTGCCACCCGTCGTTCTCGCGAGTCTCGGCGCACCCGGGAGCATTGCTGGACGAGTAACGACGGCGGGCTCGCCGGGTGCCGGGGCGAGGGTCGAGGTCTGGGCCTCCCCGGCGGGTGCAACCGCCCTGCGGACCATCACGCCCGATGCCGACGGAAACTACGTGACGGGCGGGCTGCCGCCGGGAGCGTACGTCCTGCGGTTCCTGGACACGACGCCGGGGAGCCTCTTCGGCGACAAGTGGTACCCGGAGGCCGTATCGTCACAGACGGCCACGCCGGTCCTCGTCGAACCCGGACTTCAGATCGGGAATATCGATGCCGATCTCGGCGCGAAGGGGAGCATCTCGGGCACTATGACGCAGGACCATCAACGTCTTCTCATATGGGCGCAGGCCTGTCTCACCGACGCGCTGGGCAATGTGCTGCGGTGCGTCTACACGTCCCTGGATGACACGTATAGCTTCGAAGCAGTGGCCCCGGGCTCATACCTGCTGGCACTGGACGCTGTACAGGCCTACTCGTGGGGGAGATGGTATCCGAACGAGGCCTCGATGGCGACGGCGACGCCAATCGTCGTGGCGCCGGGACAAGCCCTGGCGGGGATGGACATAGACTTCCCGCCGCTGGGCCGCATCGAGGGACAACTGAGTGTCAGCAACGGGACGCAATGCGGCCAGATGGCTCTTGTCGATGGGGACGCAGACGTCGTCCGTCGGTTCGCCCCGGGCTACCGACCGGGTCCCTTCTTCTTCGATGTGCCGCCGGGCCGATATCGACTCTTGTCCACAAGCGTTGATACGTACTACAGTCCCATCTACCCGCAGTGGTACCCCGGAAAGACCTTGGCCTCGGAGGCCCAGGTCATCGAGGTTCTTCCCGGGCAAACCGTCTCCGGCATCGACGTGATGCTGGAGGACTACGGACACAACCGTCCGCCGTCGTTGACGCAACCGGACGACATCGCCGCGACCGAAGGCATGGAGTTCGCTCTCACGCTCGCGGCCACCGATCCCGAAGGCGATCTACTTACGTTCGGCGCCGAGAACCTCCCGTCCGGCGCCACGTTCGACCCCTATTCCGGCGAATTCCGATGGACGCCGACATGCACACAGGCGGGGACATATCCGGCCATCCGCTTTGCCGTGACGGATCATGGCAGGAACAATGGCAGCGAGGCGCTTTCTGCTCAGGTGACCGTGCCCGTGAGCGTCGCCGCCCGCGATTGCGCGCCCGTGCTCGACCCGATCGGGAACCGCACGGTAATCGTCGGCGAGACGCTGACCCTCCACATCACCGCGTCCAATCCGGAAGGAGGCGCACTCGTCCTGGACGCCACCGGCCTGCCGCCGGGGGCGACGTTCAATCCGGCCGACGCGACCTTCTCCTGGACGCCGGGCGCAACGCAGCGCGGCGTCTACACCGTGACCTTCGCCGCCGTCTCCACGCTCGACACCTCCCTGCGCGACGAGGAGACGGTCACGATCAGCGCCGTTGGCCCACTGCTCTTCAGCGACGACTTCGAGCACCTCGACGGGGCGGACCCCGACTGGGCCAGGCTCTCCGGCTTCTGGGCCGTGCGCGACCACACGTTGCGCTCCAGCCCCCTAGGAATCGCCATCGCCGTGGCCGGCCCCACGGACTTCGCCGGAACACACTTCCTCGCGGGCCGGATCGCGGCCCAGGTGACGCTCCAACCTCTCGCCTCCGGCACCCCCAACGTCGCGCTGCTCTTCGCTTACCGCGACCCGCAGCACTACCGCTACGTGCGCTTCTACCCAAGCGCCACGGAGATCGGCCAGGTCGGAATGATCGACGGTCAGGCGCCGCCGCTGCCCCGACGACTGGCCCGCGCGCTGCCCGTCGATCTCCCGCAGTTCGTCCGGATCGACGTGCGTCCGGGCGGCGCGGTGCAGGTCTTCGCCGGCGGCACGCCCCTCGGCGGGCTGCAGTTCTCCGCCGCCGTCCCCGGCCGCGTCGGCGTCATGACGCGCAATGCGCAGGGCGTCCTCGACAACTTCCGGCTCTGGGCGCGGACCGTCCTGAACTGAATCTGTTCCGCTGCGCCGCCGGCCCGCGGGACAATGGCCGTTTCCCAGGACCCCGTGCGAACGCCCGGCCGCCCCTGCAAGCCCGGTCGAGTGCGCCGAATTGACACCTGCGACTCCTTACCTATACTCCTATGGTAAGGAGACAAGACGGAGGTATGCAATGATCGCCACGGTAACGACAAAGGGACAGGTCACGATCCCCAAGAGCATCCGCGATCGGCTGCGAATCAAGGCCAACGATCGCATTGACTTCGCCATCGAGGAGGGACGAGCCGTCCTCGTGCCGGTGCGCACCCTCAAGGACCTGCGGGGCGCCGTTCCGGCCAAGGCGGGCTTTTCCTCCGACCGTGAGCGCCGGAGCGCCAAGGCAGCGGCCGGGAAGCGGGTCCGCGCCGAGCTGGCATGAAGAAGGCCTTTCTCGACACCAACATCCTCATCCGCTACCTGACGAACGACGACCCAGCAAAGGCCGAGCGGGTTTCACGCCTGCTCGAGGAGGCTGCCGCAGGTCGCCTCGTGCTGGTCACCGCCGAGATCGTGGTGGCGGAGATGGTCTGGGTCCTCGAGTCGTCGTACGGCCTCGGGACCGCGGAGATCGCGCCCCTGGTCAGGGGCATCCTCGCCACGCCCGGCCTCGAGGTCGTCAACGGCGACCTCGTGACCCGCGCGCTCGAACTCTACGAAGGGTGCAATGTCGATTTCGTCGACGGGTACATCGCCGCCCTCATGGAGAAGCGCCGCATCGGCGATCTCTATTCCTTCGACAAGAAGCACGCATCGCGATTCCGGTCCGTGCGAAGAAGGGAGCCGTGACGGCCCTCGCCCGCGCCGCGCGGGCGCCACGCGTCACTCGTACAGCCGCATGATCCGCTGCAGGTAGGTGCGGAGCGTCTCGTCCGTGCGCGGGTCCATCTCCACGATCTCCACGCCGATCCCGGGCGTGCTGTCGACGGCCGGGGCGTCCTCCGGCCGCAGGACGTAGGCCACGCGGCAGGTGATCGGGAGCACCGTGGCCAGGTCCGGGATCACCAGCTCGACGCGCACCTGCGTGCCAAGCTCGAAGGGCTCGGTGGTGGCGATGAACATGCCGCCCTGGCTGATGTTCTCCGTGTAGTCCTTCAGGAACTGCTGGCGGTGGTAGTAGCGCACCTCGAGGCGGACCTCCATGCGCGGGTAGGTGCGCTGGACCTTCGAGGCGGCGAGCGCCGAGAAGAAGTCGACGTAGGCCTTCGGGGGCGAGGAGAGGAGCACGCCTATCCCGGGTTTGACGATCGCCGCCAGCCGCGCCGGCACCTGCAGCCCCCAGCGCACGACGCCGCCCATCTCGATTGCCGCCGCACCGACGGGCAGCATGCGAATGAGCAGGCGCGTGCCGGGCGTGTGCAGGCGCGTCGCCGAGATGAACATCCCTTCCGAGGAGATGTTCAGCGCGTAGCCGTCAGCGTCCGGCTTCTCGCGGCCGTAGAGCAGCCGCACCCGCGTGAAGATGCGGTTCGACAGCCGCCTGTTCGTTCTCTGCACGTCGATCCCCCCCCGGAGGTCGTGCGCCGACACGGCGCGCCGCCTTGATTACAGCCGAAGGGCGCACGGGAAGTCAACCCCGCGGCGCCCGTTGGTCGGCGCGACCGCGCTCAGTGCGCCGCGTCCGGGCGGGGCGGGGCCTCGGCGCGCTGCATCAGCGCGACCAGGATCAGCACGAACAGCAGCATGACGGCGGTGATGGTGAAGGTGTCGTTGAAAGCCAGCGCGCGCGCCTGCCGCACGAGCTGGCCGTAGATCAGGCCGTCGGCGCCGGCCGGCGACAGCCCCTGCGCCGCGAGCGCCGCTCCCGCCTTCGCCTTCGCCAGCGCGTACGCCGGGTCGAACGGCGTCATGTGCTCGGCCAGGCGCGCGTGGTGGAACTGCGTCCGCCGCGCCAGGTACGTGGTCACGAAGGCGATGCCGACGCTGCCGCCCATGTTGCGCAGCAGGTTGTACATCGAGGTCGCCTGCCCGAGCTTCTCGCGCGGGATGTGCGAGAGCGTCAGCGTCGTCAGCGGGATGAACGAGAAGCCCATGCCGAGACCGAGCGTCACCCGCGGCCAGACGAAGGTCCAGAAGTCGGCCTGCAGGTTGAAGTGCGCCATGGTCCAGGTCGTGTACGAGCAGATCAGGATGCCGACGGCCAGGATCCGCTTCGGGTTGACCTTCTGCACGAGCTTGCCGACGACCGGCATCGTCAGCAGCGTCATCGCGCCGCCGGGGCCAAGCACCATGCCGGCGTCGTAGGCGCTGTAGCCCATCAGGCTCTGGACGTAGATCGGCAGCAGCACGATGCTCCCGAAGAGGTTGAAGAAGAGGCAGAACATGACCAGGCATCCCGTCGCGAAGGTCCGGTCCTTGAAGAGGCGCAGGTTCACGATCGGCTGGGCGTCGGTCAGCTCGTTCACGACCAGGAACGCCAGGGCGAAGGCCGACACCAGCGCGAAGCCGATGATCAGCTCGGAGTTGAACCAGTCCTCCTGCTGGCCGCGATCGAGCACGAGCTGCAGGGCGCCGAGCCCGAGCGCCAGGAAGACGAGGCCGAGGTAGTCGATGCGCATGCGCGTGCGCTGCATCCACGGCGGGTCCTGGATGACGAGCAGGTTCATGAGCACCGCGAACGCGCCGAGCGGGATGTTGATGTAGAAGATCCAGCGCCAGGACCAGTTGTCGGTGATCCAGCCGCCCATGATCGGCCCGAGGATCGGCCCGACCATCGCGCCGACGCCGAAGATCGCCATCGCCATGCCGTGCTGCTTGGGCGGGAAGGCCTCGAGGAGGATCGACTGGCTCACCGGCACCAGGCCGCCGCCGGCCATCCCCTGGAGCACCCGGAAGAAGATCAGGCTCGGCAGGCTCCAGGCCGAGCCGCAGAGAAACGAGCTGACCGTGAAGACGATGATCGAGCCGACCTGGTAGTTCTTGCGCCCGAAGAGCCGGCTGAGCCAGCCGGACATCGGGATGACGATCGCGTTGGCGACGAGGTAGGCGTTGATCGCCCAGGTCGCCTCCTCGATGCCGGCCGAGAGCGAGCCGCGGATGTGATCGAGCGAGACGTTGACGATCGAGGTGTCGATGATCTCGATCAGCGTCGGCAGCATCACGGTGAACGCGATGAGCCATTTGTTCCGCGGACCGTGAGGGGACATCCCCTATGCTCTCCCCCGGCGGCCGCCCTCGAGCGTCCCGCCGGCGGCGGTCAGTCCTCGTTCAGGATCGTCGGCTCGACCGACATGCCGACGCGCAGGAGGTCCGCGCCGGGCTGCTTCGGGTCGAGGACGATCTTGACCGGGATGCGCTGCACGACCTTGACGTAGTTGCCGCTGGCGTTCTCCGGCGGGAAGAGCGAGAAGGCGGCGCCGGTCCCGGCCATGATGCTGTCGACCCGCCCGGTGAACTCGCGGCCGGGAAGCGCGTCGACGCGCAGGCGGGCCCGCTGGCCGGGCCGGATCGAGTGCAGCTGCGTCTCCTTGTAGTTCGCCACCACGTAGAGGTCCGCGAGCGAGACCACCGCCATCAGCGGCTGGCCCGCCTGGACCTGGTTGCCGACCTCGACGGACTTCCTCGTCACGTAGCCGTCGGCCGGCGCGGCGATCTTCGTGTAGCCCAGGTTCAGCTGCGCCAGCTCGACCTGCACGTCGCGCCCGCGCACCTGCTCCGCGTGCGTGCCCCGCGCCGCCAGCGTCTGCGCCAGCGCGTCCTTCTCGACCTCGACCGCGGCGCGCGCCTGCGCCACGGCCGTCTTGTGGTTGGCGAGCACCACCTCGGCCTGCCGCTGCTGCTCCTGGGCGGCGGCGAGCGCCGCCCGCGCGCTCTCGGCCGCCGTCCGCGCCTTGTCGTAGCGGTCCTGGGGCGCGACCTTCTTCGCGAGCAGGTTCTCGGCGCGCCCGAGGTCGAGCTGCGCCTGCTCGAGCTGCGCCTCGCGGGCCCGCACGTCGGCCTGGCGCACGGCCACCGCGGCCTCCAGCTCGGCGCGCTGCGCGACCACGCGCGCGAGCGCGGCCTCCGCCGCCTTGATGCGCGAGCGCGCCCCGGCCGCCTGCGCCTCGATCTCGGCGCCCTTGGCCGTCTCGACCTGCCGCGCGGTCTCGGCCTCCTTGAGCCTCGTGCCGGCCATGTCCGGATCGATCTCGACGATGACCTCCCCGGCCCGCACGCGCTGGTTGTTGTCGGGCACCACCCGCGTCACCGTGCCCGCGATGCGCGGGGCGACGGTGTAGATGGTCCCCTGGACGTACGCGTCGTCCGTGGCGATGTGCGTGTGCGTGTAGCGCTGGTAGGCGGCCCGGCCCGCCAGGACGCCCACGCCGACGACCGCGATCACCGCAAACCCGATCATGCGGCGCCTGCTCGCCGGCGCGGGCGGCGGCGCCGGCGACCCCTGCGGCGCCTGCGAGGACTCACTCATGGACGACCTCCCTCCCCCGGCGCGCGCGGCGCGCCCCACGTCGCCACCAGGTCCCTGCCCGTGGCGAAGTCCAGCAGCGCCTGGGCGCCGGTCACGTCGTATCGCGCGTCGAGCTGGTTGAGCTCGGCGGTGGTCACGAGGCCGACCGCGTCGAGGACGTCCGTCGACGTCCCGACCCCCTCGCCGTAGCGCAGGCGCTGCAGGCGCAGGTTCTCCTTGGCCTGCTCCACCGCCTTGCCGGTGACCGCGACCCGCGAGCGCGCCGTCCCGAGCGAGAGCCACGCGTCCTGCACCTCGAGGCGCACCCGGTCGAGGAGCTGCTCGCGCGCGCGCTCGAGCACCCGCAGCTCCAGCTCCTTCTGGCGCAGCTTCTCGCGGGTCAGGCCGCCCGCGTAGAGGTTCATCTGCACACCCGCGCCGACGGCCCAGTTCCCCTCGTGCACCTGGTACTCGTTCTGCGTGAAGTCGTAGCCGCCGGAGAGGAACACGAGCGGGTAGTACTCCGAGCGCACCGCGGTGCGGCCCGCCTCCACCGCGGCGACGCGGGTCCCGAGCTGGCGCAGCTCGATCCGCGCGCCCGCGGCCGCGGCCAGCGCCTCCTCCAGGCCGGGCGCCGCTTCCCCGGGGGCGACCGCGATCTCCTCGGGCTCCACCGCCTGCCCCAGCGGGCGCAGCAGCAGCGTGTTCACCCGCGCCGCGGCGAGCGCCTGCTGGTTCTCGGCCTGCAGACGCTTCTGCACGGCGTCGGCCAGGCGCACCTCGGCCGCGAGCACGTCGATCTCCGTGACGGTGCCCGCGGCGAGCATCGCCTGCGCGTCGCCGCGGTGCACCTCGAAACGCGAGACCTCCTCCTGCTGCACGGCGAGCAGCCGCTGCGCGCGCAGGAGCCGCACGTACGCCAGGATGAACTCCAGCGCGCCGCGGTTGCGCGCGAGCGCCGTGTCGAAGCGCGTGCCCTCGGCGGCGCTGGCCGCGGCGCGGACGGTGGCGGCCGTCCTGCCGAAGTCGTAGACCTGCTGGCGCACCTGGAGGGCGTAGGCGTGGAAATCCTTGTCGGCGGTCGGGACCTGGTTCGGCCCGAAGATCGCGGCGGGCTGGTCCGCGAGGAAGGTCTGGCTGGCGGTGAGGTCCACGCTCGGCCGCCACGCCGTGGCCGCCTGGACCGGCGCGGACGCCGCCACCTGCTCCTCCGCCAGGGCGATCGCCACCTCGCGTCCGGAGCGGTCGACGATCGCCAGCCCTTCGGCGAGAGACAGGGCGCGCGCTCCGGCGGCCGGCAGTGCCAGCAGCGCGAAGCCCACGGCGCCCCACGCCATCTTCCTGCGCGCCCGGGTTGCGGACCGGTGCGCCTCTGCGGTCGTCTGCTCCATCGCGATCTCCTCGTGCCCCTCTTTGCCAACCGCCATGCTCAGATAGCCGTCACGCCGTGTCAAGTGGAGCCATCCGTCGTCTGCCGGGCGCCGCGACCGCTCGCGCCGGCTCAGCGCCCGACGAGGCGCTCCCCGAGGACCCGCTGGTTCCCGTCCGCGTCGATCGCCACGACCCGCAGGAGGCGCGGGCAGGGCGCGTCGAAGAGCGCCGCGGGAAGCGCCGTTGAGAAGCCCGCGAAGGGGCAGGCGCCGTACCGCGGGTACTGGGCGCAGACGTCCGGCCGCCGGCGGTCCACCGTGACGCGCGCCCGCTCGACGCCGTCCACGATGAGCGCCACTCGGTCGATTGCCCCTGTGTCCAGCGCCCAGCCCTGGACCGTCACGGGCATGCCGGCGGCGCTCGCCGTCGCGCCGGCCGCAGGCACCTCGAGAGCACCGAACGGGGCCCGCCGCTTCAGCAGGCTCGAGAAGGCCTGGCGCAGGGCCGGTTCGGCGCCGAGCCCCAGGTAGGAGATGCCCCGCACCCTGCCGCCCGCGGGCAGCGCGAAGACGAGCCGCGGCCGCACGTTCCTGAACCGCGTCCTCCCGCCGTCGTCCCGCCAGACGATGAACTCCCGCGTCCCCGCGTCCATCGCGAGGCCGACGCCGTAGTCGCCCGCCGCGTTCTGCCACGTCACCCACGGCTCCGGCGAGAGGAAGTCCCCGGTCAACATGCCCTTCCCGCCCGGTCTGTCGGCGTCCACCTGCCGCCCGCCGCCGTCCATGAGTCGCGAGAGACCGGGACCGTTGGGACGATCGTCGACGTAGAGGGTCGGGAACTCCTGCAGGCTCGGCGGGTGGCCGACGGCCTCGTCGTTCGTGACCTCGTAGGCGATCTCGACGATGCGCTCGGCCACGAACCTCAGCGTCGTCCGGTACCTGACGCCGACCGGGCGCGGCCGCGTCAGCCCGCAGGGCGTGGTGCTGCAGTCCCGCGCGTCCCAGTCCGGGTTCCACTGCAGCGGCTGCGCGACGATCTCGAACGCGTCGCCGGCGAGTCGCGACGAGAGGGCGCGCGAGCCGCGCCCGCACTCGTCGCCGCCCTGCACCGGGTTCCAGCCGAGGAACGTGATGGCGCCCTCGCAGGCGGACGGCCGCTCGATGCACCCGGCGTCCCAGGCGCACCCCTGGCGCTGGCGCGCGCGGTCGTAAAGGGCGATCTGCAGCCCGCGCCCGGTGTCGTGCGTGTCGATGACGTTCGAGCGTGGATCGGCGCCGAGGCCGAAGAAGACGACCGCGCCGCCCCACTCCCGGCGCGCCCCGACGCGGACCTTGCCCGAGGGCCCCGCCAGGAAGAGGTCGGTGAAGCGGTCGCCGCGCACCTCGGTGAACGCCGCCGGGCCGAGGGACGGCAGACGCATGTCGAACGGGTCGACGTCGGGCGCCGGGGCCACGGCCGCGCACCGCTCGCCCTCGGCGCCGCCGCGCGGCGCGGCGGCACAGGCCGTGAGCGCGAGGACGACGGCCGGGACCAGCGTGAGCCGCAGCGCGCGCCCCATCGCCACCCCCGGCCGCGCCGGCCTTCCCCTAGTACCGGTAGTGCGCCGACTTGTACGGGCCGGCCTTCGGCACGCCGATGTACGCGGCCTGCTCGTCGGTGAGCTTCGTGAGCCTCGCGCCGATCTTCTTCAGGTGCAGCCGCGCGACCTTCTCGTCGAGGTGCTTGGGCAGCACGTACACCTGCTTCTCGTACTTGGCCGCGTTCGTGAAGAGCTCGATCTGGGCGATCGTCTGGTTGCTGAAGGAGGCGGACATCACGAACGAGGGGTGGCCCGTGGCGCAGCCGAGGTTCACGAGGCGCCCCTTGGCAAGCACGATGAGCTTCTTGCCGTCCGGGAAGACCACGTGGTCCACCTGCGGCTTGATCTCCTCCCAGCGGTACTTCTCGATCGAGGCGATGTCGATCTCGGAGTCGAAATGACCGATGTTGCAGACGATGGCCTCGTTCTTCATGCGGCGCATGTGCTCGTGGGAGACCACGCGCAGGTTGCCGGTGCAGGTGACGAAGATGTCGCCGACCGCCGCCGCGTCCTCCATGGTCACGACGCGGTAGCCCTCCATCGCCGCCTGCAGGGCGCAGATCGGGTCGATCTCGGTGACCCAGACCGTGGCGCCCAGGCCCCGGAAGGCCTGCGCGCACCCCTTGCCGACGTCGCCGTAGCCGAGCACGACGCAGATCTTGCCGGCGATCATCACATCGGTGGCGCGCTTGATGCCGTCGACGAGCGACTCGCGGCAGCCGTAGAGGTTGTCGAACTTGCTCTTGGTCACCGAGTCGTTGACGTTGATCGCCGGGAAGCGCAGCCGCCCCTCCTCGGCCATCTGGTAGAGCCGGTGCACGCCGGTGGTCGTCTCCTCGGTCACGCCCTTGATCTGCGCGATGCGCGTCGAGTACCAGCCGAGCTGGTTCTTCAGGCGCCTGCGGATCGAGGCGAAGAGCACGCGCTCCTCCTCGTTCGTCGGCTTCGCGACCACCCGCGGGTCGGCCTCGGCGCGGGCGCCCAGGTGCAGCAGCAGCGTGGCGTCGCCGCCGTCGTCGAGGATCATGTTCGCGTACCGCCCGTCGGGCCACTCGAAGATGCGGTGGGTGTACTCCCAGTACTCCTCGAGGCTCTCGCCCTTCTTCGCGAAGACCGCCGTGCCGCCGGCGGCGATCGCCGCCGCGGCGTGGTCCTGCGTCGAGAAGATGTTGCACGAGGCCCAGCGCACCTCGGCGCCGAGGGCCTTGAGCGTCTCGATGAGCACCGCGGTCTGGATCGTCATGTGCAGCGAACCGGCGATCCGCGCGCCCTTGAGCGGCCTCTTCGCCGCGTTCTCCTCGCGCACGGCCATGAGGCCCGGCATCTCGACCTCGGCGATCGCGATCTCCTTGCGGCCCCACTCGGCCAGCGAGAGGTCGGCGACCGCGCAGTCGGTGAAGTGCTTCGCCTTGCTCCTCGGGGCGTTCTTCTTCCTGTTCACAGCGCGCACGTCCCACTCCTTCCGTTGCGTCCGGGGGGATGCGCTTCGCTCACCTGCGGCATCCCGCAACCGGCACGGGTTAGGTGAGCGCGGTTTTCATCTTGTCGAGCCTGGCGGAGGCATCCGTTGCAGCGCTCCTCGACCGACAAAGGATACCGCGCTGCGCCTCATGACGCAACCCACCGCCGGCTTTCCGGGGGTGACAGCGGCGTCAGCCGCGCCAGAGGGGCGCAGCCCCCTAGGGAAGCGCCGGCCAAGTGGCGCCGTGCCGCGAGCCTCATCGCCCGGCGCTGAGTCCCCAGGCAACGAGGTCCGGGGATGCCGCCACGGCCGCCGGCGGGCCGTCCGCGACGATGCGCCCCTCGTGCAGCACCGCGACGCGGTCGGCGACCCGGAAGATCTCGTCGAGGTGATGGGAGACGACGATCACCGTGCGGCCGGCGCGGCGCGCGAGCCCGGCGAGCAACTCCATGGCGCGGCGGCGACCCGCCGGATCGAGGCCCGCCCCCGGCTCATCCAGCACGAGGCACGGCGTCTCGAGCGCCAGGACGCCGGCCAGCGCGGCGAGGCGCTTCTCGCCCCAGGTCAGAGCGAACGGTGAGCGGTCGCCGTGCTCGACGGGATCGAGGCCGGCTGCCTCGAGCGCCGCGCGCACGCGGCCGGGAATCGCATCCGCGGGCACCCCCGCGAACTGCGGGCCGGCGGCGACGTCCTCGGCGACCGACTCGGCGAAGAGCTGCTTCTCGGGGAACTGGAAGAGCAGGCCGACCTCGCGGTGGAGCAGCTCGCGCAGCCTCGTGCCCGGCTCGAGGAGGCGGTCCCCGACGCGCACGCGGCCGCGCTGCGGCGTCAGCAGCCCGTTGAGGTGCTGCACGAGCGTGGTCTTGCCGCAGCCGTTCGCGCCGACGATCCCGAGCAGCTCGCCGGGGCGCGCGGCGAGGCCGACGCCGCGCAGGACGGGGCGCTCGCGCGGCGTGCCGCGGTCGTAGGCGAAGTGCAGGTCGGAGACCTCCACGAGGGGCCGGACGCCGTCGTCCGACGCGTTCCCCGGCGAAGGGGCGACGCACCTCGCGGGCGGCAGGAGTCCCCACTGCGCGAGCGCCTCGACACCCCGGGGCAGGTCCGCGGGCGCGCCCTCCCACGCCACCGCGCCCTTGTGCAGGACGACGATCCGCGTGCCGCGGGCGGCGTCCTCCACCTCGCTCGTCAGGAAGACCGTCGCCGCCCCGGGACCGCGCCCGCGCGCGAGCAGCCGGTCGACCTCGGCCCGCGCCTGCGCGTCCAGGAGCGTCAGGGGTTCGTCGAGGACGAGCAGCGGCGGCGCGGCGATCAGCACCGACGCGATGGCCAGGAGCTGCTTCTGGCCGCCGGAGAGGCGCGCCGGGTGCGCGTCGGCATGCCCGGCGAGCCCGATCTCGGCGAGCATCGCGCCGACGTCGCGGTCGATCGAGCCCCAGTCGCGCCCGAGGTTCTCGAGCACGACGCCCATCTCCTCGCGCACCAGCGGCGTCGAGAAGCAGTCCTCGGGGTTCTGGGTGACGAGCCCGACCGGCAGCGTCGGCGGCCCCGTCGCGGCGGGCGCCTCACGCCGAATCTCGCCCGCCGCCGGCGCCGCCGCGTCCGCGAGCAGCAGCGCGAGCGTGCTCTTGCCGGCGCCGTTGGCGCCGAGGACGACGAGGGTCTCGCCGGGGCGCACGTCGAGCGAGAGATCGCGCAGCGCCGGCCTCGCGCCGCCTCCCGGCAGGGGGTAGGAGAAGGAGACGTCCCGGAATGATACGGGCGAGACGCCACTCACGTTCTACGTCCCTGACACGTGTCCAACGGGGGTGACAGCGGCGTCAGCCGCGCCAGAGGGGGCGGAGCCCCCATGGAGGCGCGCGCTGACGGGTCGGTCATTCATGACGCGTGGGCGCGCGCCGGAGGTCCGCAGCGGCAGGACCCCGACGATCAGCACGGGACCCTGCCGCAGCGAGATGTCTTCCTACAGGCCCGCGGCCTTCTTCAGCTCCGCCGCCTTGTCCGTCTTCTCCCACGTGAACTCCGGCTCCGGCCGCCCGAAGTGCCCGAACGCGGCGGTCTTGCGGTAGATCGGCCGCAGCAGGTCCAGGTGCTTGATGATGCCCTTGGGCTTCAACGGGAACACCTGCGGAATGAGGGCGCGGATCTTCAGCGGGTCGACCTTGTGCGTGTCGAAGGTGTCGACGAAGATCGAGACCGGGTCGGGGACGCCGATCGCGTAGGCGAGCTGGACCTCGACCTTGTCGCAGAGCCCCGCCGCGACGATGTTCTTGGCGATGTAGCGGCCCATGTAGGAGGCCGAGCGGTCGACCTTGCTCGGGTCCTTGCCCGAGAAGCAGCCGCCGCCGTGGCTCCCCTGCCCGCCGTAGGTGTCGACGATGATCTTGCGGCCGGTCAGGCCGGTGTCGCCGTGCGGTCCGCCGATCACGAAGCGCCCGGTGGGGTTGACGTGATAGGTGATGTGCTCCTCGTCCAGCAGCCCGGCGGGGATCACCGGCTTGATCACGTGCTCGATCATGTCCTCGCGGATCTTCTTGAGCGTCACGTCGGCGTCGTGCTGCGTCGAGATGACGACGGTGTCGACGCGCACCGGCTTGCTGCCGCGGTACTCGATGGTCACCTGGCTCTTGCCGTCCGGGCGCAGGTAGCGCAGCAGGTTGCTGCGGCGGCACTCGGACAGCCGCTTGACGAGCTTGTGCGCGAGCAGGATCGGCATCGGCATCAGCTCGGGGGTCTCGTTCGTCGCGAAACCGAACATCAGCCCCTGGTCGCCGGCGCCCTGCTCGTGGTCCCGGTCCTCGTTGACGCCCATTGCGATGTCCGGCGACTGCCCCTGGATCGCGTTGAGCACGCCGCAGGTCTCGTAGTCGAAGCCGTAGGCGGCGTCCGTGTAGCCGATCTCCCGGATCGTGTCGCGAACGATCTTCGGGACGTCGACGTAGGTCTTCGTCGTGATCTCGCCGGCGACGAAGGCGAGGCCGGTGGTGACGATGGTCTCGCAGGCCACGCGGCCGTAGGGGTCCTCGGCGAGGATCGCGTCGAGCACCGCGTCCGAGATCTGGTCGGCGATCTTGTCGGGGTGCCCCTCGGTCACCGACTCCGACGTGAACAGGTACTGCTTCTCTTTCATGACGTTCCTCCGTGTACCGCGTCCGCCGGCTGCCTGCGTCTCGGGGGCGCCCTCGGCCGGCTTCCTTCCGCTCTTCCCGCCTGGCATCGATATCCTCCGTAAACGGTTGCTTGTATCACACAACCCGCTGATCTTCAAGGAACATTCGCCGCGCGGGGTGCGGCCGGGAGGGGCGCTAGACAGGCCCGCGGAGGATCGGCGCGGGCGCCCGGGCGGGCAGCTCCGGCGCCGGGGCCGCGCGCTCCGCCACGCACGCCCGCAGCGCCCCGTCGCCGAGGCGCTCGAGCAGCTCGCCGAAGCGCTCGCCGGGGGCGACGCTGCGCAGGAACACGTCCAGGCAGCACTCCGCGGCGGCGAGCACGCCCTCCCGCGCGAACAGCCCGGGCAGCTCGACCGCAAGGCGCGGGTGCCGCCCGAGTCTGCCCCCGACCTGGATCCGCCAGCCGCGCCGCCCCACCTGCAGGGTGCCGCTCAGGCAGACGCGCGTGCACGCACCGCAGCGCACGCACCGGGACGGGTCGAGGATCGGCAGCAGACCGGGGTGCATGATGGCGCCCTCGCGGCAGGCGTGCACGCAGGCCAGGCACTGGTGGCAGACCTCGGCCGTCTGCCGCGGCTCGGCGGCGCCGATGACGCCGAGGTCCGCGATCTGGGGCCGCGAGCAGGCGTTCGGGCAGTCCGCGACCGCCACCGTGAACTCGTGGCGACGCTTGAG
Organism: bacterium; assembly: GCA_036524115.1. Classification (NCBI taxonomy): domain Bacteria; species bacterium. Next base: position 16,444 of record DATDCY010000055.1, read on the forward strand.
CTTCCCGCCGACGATCGCGCGCAGTCCCGCCCCGAAGTCGCGGGCACGAAAGAGCGCGTCGAGGTCCGCCGCCAGCGCATCGTCGGGCGCCGCGCGGTTGGCGCACCCCTCGCGCGGCCCCTTGCAGGTCTCGATCCGCCAGCCTCGGAGATCGTCCACTAGAAGGTCAGGCCCTCTCGTTCCATGAGCATCTCGCCGAGGAACGAGCCGGGTTTCACCGTCGCCCCGAAAGCGAGGTTCGCGGGGTCGAGCCCGGCGGGCTTGACGCACGAGGCGCAGACATAGACCTTCACGCCGAAGTCCTCGACCAGCGTCTTGAGCAGGGAGTGCACGGGCGAGAACCCGCCCGGCTTCTGCCGCGCGGCGAGCGCCTCCGCAGCGCCCGGCTTGGCAAGGACCGCCGCCTCGTCCATGAGGAAGATGTCGAGGACGGCGTCGTTGGCCTTCATGTTGGTCGCCAGCTGCAGCGCGCCGGCGGGCAGGTCCGGCCGGCTCTCGGCGGCCGTGAGAATGAACACGAATGATTTGGGGCTCATGTCGACACGGCTCCTTCCGGTTGTTATTGCTGTTTCGATGCCGGCGACGGTGCGACGTTTCCCCGGCGGCGCCCGGCCGCCTCAGGGCTCCGCGCCGCCGAGCCCCTTCGCGAAGCGGCCAGTCCTAGCGCGCGGGCGGCTTGCCCTTGCGGCCGCGGGCCGTGCCCCGCCCGCCGCCGCCCTCCTGCGGCGGACGCGGCTT
>DATDCY010000056.1 GCA_036524115.1 bacterium
CGCGCGGCGAGGCCGGCGGCGGCCAGCGCGGCGCAGGCCAGCAGCAGGGCGGCGGCCAGCCGCCGGGCGGTGCGCCGGAGGCGGCGCATCAGACCTTGGCCTTCACGCGGAAGACGATCTGCCCGTTCTCGAGCGCCGCGAGGACCTCGTCGCTCCCGGCGAAGTCGCGCCGCAGCATCTCCATGGCCAGCGGGTCCTCGATGTGCGTCTGGATCGCCCGCCGCAGGTGGCGCGCGCCGTACGCCGGGTCGAAGCCCTTCTCGATGAGCCACTCCTTGGCCTCGTGGTCGAGCCGCACCGCGAAGCCCTTCTCGGCGAGCTGCTCGTTGAGCTGGCCGAGCTGCAGGTCGACGATCTGGCGGATGTGCTCGCGGTTGAGCGAGTGGAAGATCACGGTCTCGTCGATGCGGTTGATGAACTCCGGGTTGAAGGTCCGCTTGACCTCCTCCATGATCTGCGCCCGCGCCTTGTCGCCGGCGCCGCCGCCGGGCCCCGACGCGAAGCCAAGCCCGCCACCCTTGTGCAGGTCGCGCGTGCCGAGGTTCGAGGTGATGATCAGCACCACGTTGCGGAACGAGACCGTGTGGCCGTAGCTGTCGGTGAGCTGCCCGCCGTCGAGCACCTGGAGCAGGATGTTGAAGACGTCCGGGTGCGCCTTCTCGATCTCGTCGAAGAGCACGATCGAGTAGGGGCGCCGGCGCACCTGCTCGGTGAGCTGCCCGCCCTCCTCGTAGCCGACGTACCCCGGGGGGGCGCCGGTGAGGCGCGAGACGTTGAACTTCTCCATGTACTCGCTCATGTCCAGGCGGATCAGCGCCCGCTCGTCGTTGAAGAGCGTCGCCGCCAGCGCCCGCGCCAGCTCCGTCTTGCCGACGCCGGTGGGCCCCAGGAAGATGAACGAGCCGATCGGCTTGTTGCGCGCCTTGAGGCCGACGCGCGAGCGGCGGATGGCGCGCACGATCGCCGTCACGGCCTCGTCCTGGCCGACGATGCGCTTGTGCAGCTCGTCCTCCATGCGCAGCAGCCGCTCGCTCTCGCGCTCCTCGATGCGCACGGTCGGGATGCCCGTCATCTTCGAGACGATGTAGGCGATGTCGTCCTCGCCGAGCGCGGGCACGACCGCGTCCTGCTGCTTCTCCCACTCCTGCTTGGCCTGCTCCAGCTCCAGCTTGAGCCGGCTCTCGGTGTCGCGCAGCCGCGCCGCCTTCTCGTAGTCCTGGAGGCGGATCGCCGTGACCTTCTCCGCGGTCACCGCCTCGATCGCCGCCTCGCGCTCGCGCAGCCGCGGCGGCATGGTGATCTCGCGCAGGCGGGCGCGCGAGCCGGCCTCGTCGATGACGTCGATCGCCTTGTCCGGCAGGTAGCGGTCGGTGATGTAGCGGTCCGAGAGGCGCGCGGCGGCCGTCACCGCCTGGTCGGTGATGCGGATGTGGTGGTGCGCCTCGTAGCGCGACTTGAGCCCCTGGATGATCTGCACCGTCTGGTCGACGGTCGGGGGCTCGACGCGCACCGTCTGGAAGCGCCGCTCGAGCGCGCCGTCCTTCTCGATGTGCTTGCGGTACTCGTTGAGCGTCGTCGCGCCGATGCACTGGATCTCGCCGCGCGCGAGCGCCGGCTTGAGCATCGAGGAGGCGTCGATCGAGCCCTCCGCGGCGCCGGCGCCGACGAGCGTGTGGATCTCGTCGATGAAGATCACGACGTTGGGCGTCTCGGTGATCTCCTTCATCACCGTCTTGAGGCGCTCCTCGAACTGGCCGCGGTACTTCGTGCCGGCGACGAGCGAGCCGAGGTCCAGCTGCACGAGGCGCTTGCCGAGCAGCGTCTTGGGCACCTGGCCGGCGACGATGCGCTGGGCGAGCCCCTCGGCGATGGCCGTCTTGCCGACGCCCGGCTCGCCGATGAGCACCGGGTTGTTCTTCGTGCGGCGCGAGAGGATCTGGATCACGCGCTCGATCTCGTCCTCGCGGCCGATCACCGGGTCGAGCTTGGCCTCCTTGGCGAACTTGGTGAGGTCGCGCGAGAACTCGTTGAGCAGCGGCGTGTCCTTCTTGTCCTCCTTGGACTTGGGCGAAGAGAGCTTGAGCAGCGCGATCGTCTCCTTGCGCAGCATCGGCAGCGACAGCCCGAAGCTCTTGAGGACCTGCGCGGCGATGCCGGAGTCCTCCTTGATGAGGCCGAGCAGCAGGTGCTCGGTGCCGATGTAGTTCTGGCCCAGCAGGCGCGCTTCCTCGACCGACAGCTCGAGAACCTTCTTGGCCTGCGGCGAGAAGGGGATCTCGCCGAGGGTCAGGACGTTCTCGGTGGGCGGCATGCGCGAGACCAGTTCGGCCTCGAACTGCTTCTGGGAGAACTCGAGCGCCTGGAGGACGGAGATCGCCGTTCCGGTGCCCTCGCGGAGGATGCCGAGCAGCAGGTGCTCGGTGCCCAGGTACTCGTGCTGGTATTTCTCGGCCTCGCCGCGCGCGAGGATGATGACCCGCCGGGCTCGCTCCGTGAACCGTTCGAACATGGTAGTCCTTTCTCCTTGTAATTCGGGCAATTATCGGCGACGGGGCGCCCCCGTGTCAATCGTGCGCCATCCGCCGCGCGATCCTCCCGCCATCCTCCTTTGACTGCGCCGGAGGCGGGACGGTTCCGGTCCCGGGGACGGGACCGCAACGGCCCTCGGGACGCTGCCGCGGGCGGGCCGGCAGGCGGGCCGTCAGGGGACGTAGTACTGGACGACCAGCGCGGGCCGGGCGGCCGCGCCGGCGTTGCCGCTGTAGAACGCCAGGAAGTCGGCGACGCCGTCGTTGTCGTCGTCCGCGGCGAAGCGGATGCGCAGCTGCGTCCGGCCGGTCGGGTTGACCTGGGCGAACGCCGCGCGCCCGAGCGGCGCCGAGTACCATCCCGCGACGGGGTTGATGTTGAACGTCGCTGCGGCGGACAGCGCGGGGGCGTCGAAGTCCCGCAGCTCGAGGCCGGAACCGCTGCCGAAGAACCCCTTCTTCGCGTCGACCAGGAGCCTCCCGTGGCCGCCGGACATGCCGATCGAGCCCACGGTCGTGCGCGCCTTGAGCTTGAGCGTCACGAAGGCGATCTTCGCGTTGTCGGGGAGGCCGGAGGTGTCGAACGAGAGGATGCCGCGGTACTGGCGGTTCTGCGCGTCATCGCCCGCCCGGATCGTCGCCGCGGTGGCGTCCCTGGCCCCTGCCACGCCGGAATCCTCCGCCGACTCCAGCAGATAGCCGTCTTCCGGCAGGGACGTTGCCGTGAATGCGCTCAGGCTGCCGACGACAAGGCGCACCGCGGCGCCCGCGTTGAGGCGGCCGTTGCCGAAGTACTGGTCCGGGCCCGGCAGATCCTCCGACGGCGGCCCCACCTGGTCGTCCGCGGTCGCCCGGAGGATGGCCAGGATCTGTGACGGGGAGTACGCCGCGTTCACCGAGCGGATCAGCCCGATGACGCCCGCGACGTGCGGCGCGGCCGTGGACGTCCCCGAAGCGACCTGGTACTGGTTGCGCACGTACAGGCTCGGGATGTCCCACCCCGGGGCCACCAGGTCGATGTGCTTGCCGTAATTGGAGTACGGGGCGCGCTCGTCGTCGCAGTTCGTCCCGCCGACCGCGATCACCTCCGGATAGGCGGCCGGGTAGTGGGGGATCACGGTACCGGCCGGGCTGCCCCCGTTCCCCATGGCGGCGACGAGGGGAATGTTCCGTTCGTAGGCATAGCGGACCGCATCGTGCAGCGTGATCGAGTCCTCTTCGCCGCCCAGGCTCATGTTGACGATGGACGCGCGGTGGTCGGCCGCCCAGACGAGCGCGGCCGCGATCCAGGAGTAGGTGCCGTACCCCGTGCCGTCGAGGGCCTTCAGGGGCATGACCCGGCAGGCCCAGCAGACGCCCGCGATGCCCTGGCCGTTGTTGGTCGCGGCGGCGGCGATGCCCGCGACCAGCGAGCCGTGCCCGAGATCGTCCATCGCGTCGTTGTCGTTGTTCACGAAGTCGTACCCGGCGACGAGCTTCCCGGCCAACTCCGGGTGCTCTCTGTCGACGCCGGTGTCGATCACGGCGATGACCGCGGAGGAGTAGCCCTTCGTGAGCTGCCAGGCCTCCGGGGCGTCGATGTCAGCGTCCACCTTGCACCAGTTCTGGCCCTTGTTGTCGAGGTTCCACTGCCCCGGGAACGAGGGATCGGTGGGGAGGAGCGCGGCGGCGACGGCGGTCCGGTCGATCTCGGCGTACTCGACGCGCGGGTCCGCCGTGAAGTCCGCCGCCGCCCGCTCCATGTCCGTGGACTCCGGCAACGCCAGGACGAAGACCCGGTCGAACCCGGCGCGGGCGGCGTCGGCCTCGGCGGGCGCCGGCGCGGGAAGCAGCGGCATCGACGCCTTGACCGCGTACGCGGCCAGGAGGTCGCCGAGCGCGCCGGTCTCCCGCCCCGCCGCCATGGCCGCGGGGGTCAGCTTCACGATGAGGCGGTGGCTCTCCGGGACGGCCGGCCGCCCCGTCGCGGCCGAAGCGGCGTGAGACAGCACCAGGACGGCCAGCGCCGCCCCCGCGGCCCTTTGAAGCGAGAGAGTCCTCATGGGGTCTCCTCTACGGGACGTAGTACTGGATGACCAGCGCCGGGCGGTCCGCCGGAACCACGGCGTCGCCGCTGTGGAACGCGGCGTAGTCGGCGACGCCGTCGTTGTCGTCGTCGGCCGCGAACTCGATGCGGAACTGCGTCAGGCCCCGCGGGTCGATCTGCGGGAACGCAGCGCGCGCGATCGCGGCGGTGTGCCAGCCGGCGACGGGGTTGACCGTGAACGCCCCCGCCGCCGCCGTTCCGGCGGGCGCCTCGAAATCTGCCAGTTCCACGCCGGGGACGGCGCCGAAGAACGCCTTCCGGGCGTCGACGAGCAGCCTCCCGTGGGTCGTGGAGAAATTGACGTTCCCCGTGCTCGCCTTGAGCTTGAGCTCGAGGGTCGCGAAGACGATCACCGCGTTGTCGGGGAGGCCGGAGGTGTTGAAGGAGAGGATCCCCCGGTACTGCCGGTTCTGAGCGTTGTCGCCGACGAGGACCGCGGTGCCGACCGTGTTCCGGGCGCCCCCCACCTCGGCGTCCTCCGCCGCCTCCAGGACCCAGCCGTCCAGGGCCTGGGACGTGGTCGAGAAGACGCTCAGGGCGTCCGCGACCGCCCGCACCGCGGCGGCGGCGTTCAGGCGCCCGCTGCCGAAGTACTGGTCCCAGCCGGGGGTGTCCTGCGCGGGGTCGCCCACCTGGTCGTCCGCGGTCGCCTTGAGGATGCTGCGGATCTGGGCGGGAGAGTAGGTCGGATTCAGCGAGCGCATCAGCCCGACGACGCCGGTGACGTGCGGCGTGGCCATCGAGGTCCCGTTCCAGCGCTCGTACGCGCCGTTCGGGAGCGTGCTCAGGATGTCCACCCCGGGCGCGACGAGGTCGATGTGGCTGCCGACGTTGGAGAACGAGGCGCGCCCGTCGGTGCAGTCGGTGGCGCCGACGGCTATGACCTCCGGGTAGGCCGCCGGGTAGGCCGGCGCCGAGCTGGCGTTGTTCATCATGGCGACGACCATGGGGATCTTACTGCCGTAGACGTAGCGAACCGCGTCGTGGAGGGTGATCGAGTCGACGCTGCCGCCGAGGCTCATGTTGACCACGGACGCCCGGTGGTCCGCGGCGTAGATGAGGGCCGCCTCCAGCCACGAGTACTGCCCGCGGCTCCCGGCGAGCGCCTTCAGGGGCATGATGCGGCAGGCCCAGCAGACGCCGGCGATCCCCGCCGCGTTGTTCGAGAGAGCCGCCGCTATCCCCGAGACGTGGGTGCCGTGCCCGATGTCGTCGGCCGGGTCGGTGTCGTCGTAGGCGAAGTCGTAGCCCGGGACGATCTTGGCCGCCAGGTCCGGGTTGTCCATGTCGATGCCGGAGTCGATCACGGCGATGACCCGCGAGGGCAGGCCGGTGGTCACCCGCCACGCCTCCGGGGCGTCGATGTCCGCGTCCATCGCGCAGCCCCACAGGCCGGCGTTGTCGAGGCTCCACTGCTCCACGTACCGCGGGTCCCTCGGGACGAGCGCGCTGGAAAGGATGTGGTCGATCTCCGCGTACTCGACGCGGGGGTCCGCGCCGAACGCGGCGACCGCCGCGTCCATGTCCGCGGACTCCGGCAGCTCCAGCACGAAGATCCGGTCGAACTCCGCGCGGGCGGCGTCGGCCTCGGCGGGCGCCGGCGCGGGCAGCAGCGGCATCGAGGCCGTGACCCCGTGCGCGGCCAGGAGGCTGCCGAGCACACCGGTCTCCCGGCCTGCCGCCATCGCCGCGGGAGTCAGCTTCACGATGAGGCGGTGGCTCGCGGCGGGCGCGTCCTCCGCGGGCGGGGC
>DATDCY010000057.1 GCA_036524115.1 bacterium
TCACCGGCAGCTGGTCGGGGGCGCGGCTGCGCTGCCAGAAGGACGAGGGGAAGCTCCTGCGCTGCGGCACGCCGGCGCCGGTCACCATCGTCTTCGACGAGGCGGGCACCGGGACGACGCCCGACGACTCGCTGCCGCACAGCTTCACGTGGCGCTGGCTGTCCGCCAACGAGATCGCCATCGTCCCCGCCGGCGGCGGCGACGAGATCAAGCTCTTCTCCGTGGAGCGCGACAGCGATGCGCTGACGTTCCAGGCCTACATCTACCTGCCGACCAGCGGCGCGAGCGCCGCCACCGAGGAGCGCTACGTCCACTACATCTTCGACGTCACGCTCGACGAGTAGGGGCCGTGGCGGCGCAGGGGGAGGAACGATGAACGGAACGCCGGCGGCGCCGGGGGCCAGCCGCATCGCCCTCGTGCAGATGCAGATGGGGGCCGACCCGGACGCGAACGTCGCGAAGGCGCTCGGGCTGATCGAGGCGGCCGCGGACCGTGGCGCCTCGATCGTCTGCCTCCCCGAGCTGTTCCGGACGCCATACTTCTGCCAGCGCGAGGACGCGTCCTTCTTCGACCTCGCCGAGCCTATCCCCGGGCCGACGACGGCCGCGCTCGTGGAGGTCGCGCGCCGGCGCGAGGTCGTCATCGTCGCCTCGCTTTTCGAGCGCCGGGCCCCGGGCCTTGCGCACAACACGGCTGCGGTGATCGACGCGGACGGCTCGCTCGCGGGCATCTACCGCAAGATGCACATTCCGGACGACCCCGGCTACTACGAGAAGTTCTACTTCACGCCCGGCGACCTCGGGTTCAGGCCGATCGACACCCTCGCCGGCCGCATCGGCGTGCTCGTCTGCTGGGACCAGTGGTTCCCCGAGGCGGCGCGCCTGGCGGTCCTCGGGGGGGCCGAGGTGCTGCTCTACCCGACCGCCATCGGCTGGCACCCGGCGGAGAAGGATGCCGAGGGGGCGGCGCAGCGCGACGCCTGGCGGACGGTGCAGCGGGGGCACGCGATCGCCAACGGTGTCTATGTCGCCGCGGTCAACCGCGTCGGCCACGAGCGGCCGCACCCGGCGGCGCCGGGGATCGAGTTCTGGGGCGGCTCGTTCTGCTGCGACCCGCAGGGCGTGGTCCTCGCCGAGGCCGGCGCCGGGTGCGAGGAGACGTTGCTGGTCGATGTCGACCGCGCGCGCCTCGAGGAGGTGCGCCGCAACTGGCCGTTCCTGCGCGACCGGCGCGTCGAGGCCTACGGCGGCCTCACGAGCCGGCTGCTCGACGAGACCCCGCCCGGGCCGTGCGGCCGGTGAGCGCGGCCCGCGTCGCGGGCTACCGGCTTCCCGCGGAGTGGGAGCCGCACGAGGCGACCTGGATCAGTTGGCCGCGCAACGCCTCGGACTGGCCGGGGAAGTTCGCCGCCATCCCGTGGGCCTTCGCGGAGATGGCGCGCGCCGTCGTCCCCGGCGAGCAGCTGCGGGTCATCGTCGCCTCCGCGGCGCACGAGGCCGGGGCGCGCCGCGTGCTCCGGCGCGTCGGGGTCGACCTCTCGCGGGTCGCCTTCCACCGCATCCCCTCGGACCGCGGCTGGACGCGCGACACCGGGCCGATCACCGTGCGCCGGGGCGCGCGCGGCCGCGCCGTCGTGCGCTTTCGCTTCACCGCGTGGGCGCGGTATCCCGACTGGCACCGCGACGACGCGGTCTGCCCGCGTGCCGCGGGGGCGCTTGGCCTGCCGCTGGTCGCTGCGACGCACGCCGGCCGCCAGGTCGTGCTCGAGGGCGGGGCGATCGAGGTCAACGGGCGCGGCACGCTGATCACGACCGAGGAGTGCCTGCTCGACCCCGGGGTGCAGGTGCGCAACCCGGGGTTCGGCCGGCGTGACTACGAGGAGGTCTTCCGGCGCTGGCTCGGCGCGACGAACGTGGTCTGGCTCGGCCGCGGCATCGCCGGCGACGACACCCACGGCCACGTCGACGACCTCTGCCGCTTCGTGGGCCCGCGCACCGTGGTCGTCTGCGAGGAGGCGGACCGCGCCGACGCCAACCACGACGCCCTCGTCGAGAACCGCGAGCGGCTCGCCCGGGCGCGCCTCGAGGACGGCTCGCGCCTGGAGGTCGTCGGCCTGCCCATGCCCCGGCCGCTGATCTTCGACGGCCAGCGGCTGCCGGCGAGCTACGCGAACTTCTACGTCGCCAACGCCGCGGTGCTGGTGCCGACCTTCAACGACCCGATGGACCGGGTCGCGCTCGGGATCCTCGGGCGTCTCTTCCGCGACCGGCCGGTCGTCGGCATCCACGCGGTCGACCTCGTCTGGGGATTGGGGACGATCCACTGCCTGACCCAGCAATTGCCGGGGCGTCCATAAGGGCCCATCAGCGCCCGACGCCTCTCTTCGCTTGGCGCGCTAGCGTCGCACCGCGCTTCCACGGGCCGTAGCGCCGCTCGGCCGCTGTCACGGGGCGGCGCGATGCTTGACTATCGCGTGTCGCACCGCGAAGATCCACTCGTTTCGGTTGAGACCGCATACAGAAGACGCGAAGTGCCCGGCGGAACCCGGATCCGTCTCTCCGCCGCGACCACGCCTGGAGCGAACCGGGATGGCGATGAGTGCAGGGAGCTAAGGCAACGGGACCATCAATGCAATGACCGCGTGCGATCAGGCGACTCTCGCCGCGGTAGCGCCTGCAATAGTTCGGGCTCGGAAGGAGGTGGACGCATAGAGAGTGACGCCGTCACCCACGGATTCGGGGCACTTGAGCGGACAGTCCACGAAGGAGGAAGGCCCAGATGAAGAATGTCATGGCTCTGGCTTGCATCCTGCTCCTTGGCGTACCATCCGTGTCGATTGGCTCGGTTAGTGACGATCAGGTCACCTCGATCAAGATCAAGGAAGCGGACGGCACCAGTCAGCAAGACACCAACTCCGGGTCCGGGGTCAAGACCAACCACATACAGAACTTGGCGGTCACCGGGGCGAAGATCGCGGGCGGTGCGGTCACGACTGACAAGATCGTCGATGGTGCGGTGACGAACGCGAAGATCCAGGACGTTTCCGCAGCAAAGGTCACCGGCACGGTGGGCAATGCGGATACGGTCGACAACGTGCACGCTTCGCAATTCGCTCCCGCAAGTCACACTCACCAGTATGGCCGGGTCGCGATTGTTGCCAAGAGCGGCGGCGACTTCAGCGATCCCCTGAGTGCCGTGGAACCTGCAGCGTACGCACAGTGGTGCGGCGAACCTTCTTCAACGAATCGATGCCTTCTCAAGATCATGCCCGGCACCTACGATCTCGGATCGAGCGGCTTCCCCATGCAGGAATTTGCCGATGTTGAAGGCGCCGGCGAAGACGTCACAATAATAACAAGTGCTGTGGACGGCTATGACGTGGGCACCGTCGTCGCGGGCGGAGGCGACGCCGAGATGAGGTTTCTGACGGTTAAGAATACCGGAGCAGGACAATATAATCGGGCCATAGTGAACAGCAACTCACAGAACAGGTATGAACACGTCACGGCAATGGCTGTCGGTGCCGCAACTGATTGTACCGCGGTCTTCAACCGCTACAACGGATCTCCGGTCCTGACTGATGTGACTGCCGTTGCATCGGGTGGGATCGATGCGAATTTTGGGGTTCGCGCTTGGTTTAGCTCCGTAACGATGAACGGCGGTGCCGCCATTGCTTCGGGGGGCGTCCAGAGCGTTGGTGTCAGCATCGGTTACTCGTCCGCTACCAGTACTATTGCAGACGCAGTCGCGTCGGCCTCGGGTGCCAGCGGCTGGAATATTGGCATCGACAACAGTAATTCCACAACGGTCATGAAGAATGCCACCGCGAGCGCGAAGACAGGCGTCAGTCTTACCGCTGGCATCTACAACTTCGGGAATTCCTCGCTGACCATGACCAATGTCGCTGCGGTTGCAGAGGCAGGGGCAACGAATTACGGGGTCTATGCCGAAGTGGATGGCAACCTCACCGTCCTGGACAGGTGCACGGTGCAAGGGTCCCCTGCGGTGAAGGGTGGAGGGGATGGTCTGATCTTCAAGATCGGAGCAAGCAAGATCGTGGGCGGCGTCGGCAACGGTACCTTCAGCTGCGCCGCTTCATACGACGGCAACTACGCGCCTCTGGATGCGACCTGCCATTAGCGACAGATGATCAGAGCCCCCGTCGCTTACCCCGGCGGGGGCTCGCCTGCGAGCGACCGGCTGCTCCCGAGGCGCCCCGTCACCGTCATCCAGACCAGAAGCAGCAGCAGGGCGGCGATCAGCCAGAGCACCAGCGCCGACGCGGTGATGTTCACGGCCGTGTTGCCGCTGCCGGCAGGCACTCCTTGCGGGCGACCAGCAGGAAGAGGCGCCCTTCCTCCTTGAAGGGGCCGGCAAGCCGCTCGCCCTCGTCGCCGGTCCCCCAGAAGATGTCGGCGCGCCCGTGCCCCGTGATCGCGCCGCCGGTGTCCTGGACGACGGCGAAGCGCCGCACGGGCACCGGCGCGGGGGCCCCCGGCGTCGCCGCGGGCGGCAGCGTCGTCTCGAACCAGGCGGCGCCGCCCTTGGGCACGAGCCGCGCGTCGGCCGCGATGGAGCGTCCCGGCGTGAGCGGGACCTGGATGTTCCCGAGCGGCCCCTCTTCGACCCGCCGGAAGAAGACGTAGCTCGGGTTGTAGTCCAGCACCTCGCGCACCTGCCCCGGGTTCTCGCGCAGCCAGGCCTTGAGCGACTGGAGCGACATCCGCTGCGGCGGGATGCGCTCCTTGAGCAGCTTGCCGATGGCGCGATAGGGGTGGCCGTTCTGGTCGGCATAGTTGACGCGCAGCAGCGTGCCGTCCTCGAGGCGGATCAGCCCCGAACCCTGGATCTGCAGGAAGAACAGCTCGACCTCGTCGGCCACCCAGGCCAGCGGCTGGGCGCGGTTCGCCAGCGCCCCGCCGAAGGCGATCCGGTCGCGGTCCTCGTAGGGGACGATCCGCCGGCCGTCGAGCTTCCCGCGCAGGGACTTGCCGCGCAGCTCCGCGGGGACCATCCCGGCGTCGGCATACGGCGTCAGGTCCAGCGTGAGCAGGTCGCCGGGGACGGCGAGCAGCGGCGCGCGGAAGCGCTCGGACTGCGCGAGGCTCCCCGGGAGGATCGGCTCGAAGTAGCCGGTGAAGAAGGCGGCGCCGCGCTCGTTGCGGCTCTCGAAGAGGAGGAACGTGTTGCGGATCGCCGCCAGGCGCGCCTCGCCCGTCGTGGTCTCGACGATCTCGATCAGCAGCGCCGTCGAGGCCTCCATCTCCCGCGCCGTGTAGGCCAGCTCGCCGTAGGCGAAGGTCGCGGTGTCCGGCAGCCGCCGGTAGTACCGCAGGGACTGGCGCAGCGCGTCCGCGAAGCCGGCGAAGTCGGCGTCGTCTGCGAGGCGCGGGGCGCGCACCTGCGGGGACGGGACCGGGACCAGCCCGACCGGGATGCGGGGGGCGGCGCAGCCGGCGGCGATCGCCAGGACGAGGACGGCAGCCGCGAGGCGGCGGATCAACGCCGGCGACGTCGTCAGGGGCGCGGCCAGGGACGGGGAAGGCAACCGACGGCGCTGACGGGGCTCGAACCGGTGGCGCTCCATAGGTTCACTATATTATTTCTCCGCAACATTTGCGCAGATCGCGAGAATGTCGATGTGGCCCGAGAGACGACCGACATGCGAAAGGCATGGCGAAGGGGGCAGGGCATCCTCGGGCTCAAGCCTGCATTGTCTTGCGGCCGCCTCCGCGGCCACGCCATGGCACAGAATGCCGGGATAAGATCGACAGGAATCTTTCGGCGCGACGACCTCGAAATGGGCTGAACACTCCATGTCGCGCCCGGGTATCCGCGCCTATATTGCACAAGAGACATGCGCCGTCACGGGGCCGTGTCCCCATCGAGCCGGCGCGGTGCCGCTGTGGGCCGGGGTGGCGGCGATCGCGGTCGGCGCCGGGATCCTGCTGGTCGGCAGGCGGCGTTAAGGTCGTCGGCTCCGGGCGATCTTCCGGCGGGGCGACCGGGGAGCGAGGCGAACGCAAAGGGAGGATGGAGACATGAACTGGATTGTCTCGTTGATCATTGGCGGCGTCATCGGCTGGCTGGCCAGCATCGTCATGAAGACAAACGCCCAGATGGGCTGGATCGCCAATGTGCTGGTCGGCATCATCGGCTCGTCGTTGGGATTCTGGGTCGCCGGACTCCTGGGGATCGTACCCGTCGGCGGCGTCCTGCACTGGGTGATCGCCGTGGCGGGTGCGGCGCTGCTGATCGCCATCCTGCGCGCTGTCGGGGTCTTCCGGGGATAGCGGCGCCGGCGACGCCGGCAGCTCAGCGAACAGAAGCGGAAAGGCACGGGTCGGCCCGTGTCAGGTGAGTCATTGAGTGTATTGGGAGGAAGTGGCGGGGCCGACGGGACTCGAACCCGCGCCCTCTGGCTTGACAGGCCAGCGTTATAACCGACTTAACTACGGCCCCGCTTCTCTCCCCTGTGCTGGTGGGCGGTACAAGGGTCGAACTTGTGACCTTCTGTGTGTAAGACAGACGCTCTCCCAGCTGAGCTAACCGCCCCAGTCACGGGGGGGATGATAGGGACGCGCATCCCCCCCGTCAAGAAGAATCTTGGCCCCGGGTCCGCGCGCTAGAACCGGAACCTCAAGCCCAGCCCGATGCGGGCGAAGTCGTCGAAGTTGTCGAGCTCGTCGGCGCGCGCGCGGCCCTCGAGGAACACCTCGGCGTTCCTGCCGTCGGGGGCGCCGAACGCCAGGTAGCCGACGTCCGCGATGAGGTCCGCCTGACCGTCGTTGCCGGACCAGTAGCCGGCGCCGGCGCCCAGGGAGACCCTGCCGATCCAGCGGTAGTCGAGCAGGGCGTCCGCCGTGAAGGCGCTGCCGCCGTCGTTGCCCATCCAGCGTACGGCCCCACCCACGAGGCCGATCAGGTGCAGCTTTCCGACCAGGGGGATTTCGTAGCCAACTCGGCCGAAGGCGTAGTTGGCCGGGTCAAGCTGGCGGGAGAGACCGACGTCCACGATCGGGCCGCCGAAACGCGCCTCGGGCGGGGGCGGCGGGGGTGCCGGGGCCGCCACGGGGGCGGGCGGCGGCGGG